>NZ_JBHWZJ010000482.1:0-4559 GCF_042728415.1 Streptomyces sp. NPDC060198
CCTCGGCGAGGAGTCCGCACCCGGCAGCTCGGTCTTACTGCTGCTGCGCGAGGCGCTTGTTGAGCTCCGCCTCGACCTGCTTGGCGGCCTCTTCGTTCGACTTGCCGTTCAGGACCGCGGTCATGAAGGTCTTGATCGGGTTGGGCGCGTTCTCGACGGCGGCCCACTCGGGGATCAGCGGCGTGGTGCCACCGACCTTGGCGGCCGGCGCGGCGGCCTCGGCGACCACGTTGCCCGTGAGGTTGCTGTTCAGCGACTCCTTGTTCGGGATGACGCCGTTCAGCTTGGCGAGCTGGCCCTCGAACTGGTCGGAGAGCGCGAGCTTCAGGAACTCCTTGGCGAGGTCCTTCTTCTTGCTGCCCTCGGCGACCGCGAGGTTGGAGCCTCCGAGGAAGACGCCCTCGGGCTTGTCGGCGGTCTCACCCGGGATGGTGAAGTAGCCGATCTCCTTCTCGATGGCGGGGTTGGCGGCGATGGCCGTGCCGGCCTCCCAGCCCATGCCGATGAAGGCGCCGGTCTTGCCCTTGGCGAAGACGTCGGCCTGCTGCGGGGTGGCCTCGTCCTTGTCCTTGGGGGCCTTGGAGTAGGCCTGGTACTTCTTGTAGATGTCCATCGCCGCGCCGATCTTCGGGTCGGCGAGGTTGGAGACCCACTTGTCCCCGTCCTTCTTCACGAGGTCGGCACCCTGGCCGATGGTGAGGCCGTCGAAGAAGTACCAGTTCTGGCCGGGCAGGTAGAGGGGCTCCGCCTTGCCCTTCGCCTTGATCTTGTCCAGGTCCGCGAAGAACTCGTCGCGGGTCTTCGGGGTGTCGGTGATCCCGGCATCCGCGAAGACGGACTTGTTGTAGATGACCACACGGTTGGCGAAGTACCACGGCGCGGCGTACTGGGTGCCGTCCACGACCGACGCCTTGTTGAGGCTCTCGGCCCACTCGCTACCGATCTCCGACTTCACGTCGCCGAGGTCGGCGAGGCCGCCCGACTTCGCGTAGGCGGCGGTCTGGGTGTTGCCGATCTCGAAGACGTCCGGCGGGTTCTCCTCCGAGAGGGCGGTCGTCAGCTTCTGCTGGATGCCGTCCCACTTCTGGACCTCGAACTTGACCTTGGCGCCGGTCTTCTTCTCGAAGGCCGCGCTCAGGTCCTTCTGCCACTGGTCGGGCGTCGAGCCGTCCATGGCCCAGACCGTCAGCGTCTGGCCCTTGTAGCTGTCCGGACTTGCCGGCTTGGCGGTGTCCTTCTCGGTGTCGTCCGAGCCACATGCCGCGATCGAGATCATCATGCCCGCGACACCAATGGCCGCGATGAGCTTGCGCTTCACGTCAAACCCTCCTCAGGGATGCTGCAACCCCGCCCACCGCGAAGACATTCGACGAGTACTGCTGGGGCTGGACCTGGTCTTTAATGGTTTAGACCAGCACCCGGAGCTTGGCCTAGACCTTTAGGGGTGTCAAGGGTGTATAAGAAGTGCACTCGCGTCCGTTATAGGACCGACACCTAGGGGCTTTTGATCGAAAGCGCCCACACCTGGATCGCCATGGAACGGCGGGCCGACGACACGAGCCGAGGGGCAGAACGGCGCCCCCTCGGCCGGACCGTGCCACCATGTGAGCCGCGATGTACGGAGGAGCCGGTGACGGCAGCACAGCAAGCGGGGAGAGGGACCATGAGCGCCGGTGAGGGCAGCACCCCGGGCAACACGGGAGCGGGTACGCGCACCGCGCGCGTGCCCAAGTACTACCGGCTCAAGCGCCACCTCCTCGACATGACGGACACCATGCCACCCGGCACACCGGTGCCGCCGGAGCGCACCCTCGCGGCCGAGTTCGACACCTCCCGCACCACGGTGCGCCAGGCGCTCCAGGAACTGGTCGTCGAAGGCCGGCTCGAACGCATCCAGGGCAAGGGCACCTTCGTCGCCAAGCCGAAGGTGGCCCAGGCGCTCCAACTGACCTCGTACACCGAGGACATGCGGGCACAGGGCCTCGAACCCACCTCCCAGCTGCTGGACATCGGCTACGTGACGGCTGACCAGGCGCTGGCCGGGCTGCTGGACATCACCGCCGGCGGCCGGGTGCTGCGCATCGAGCGGCTGCGGCTCGCCAGCGGGGAGCCGATGGCCATCGAGACCACGCACCTTTCGGCCAAGCGCTTTCCGGCGCTGCGCCGTTCGCTGGTGAAGTACACCTCGCTCTACACGGCGCTGTCCGAGGTCTACGACGTCCGGCTCGCGGAAGCCGAGGAGACGATCGAGACCTCGCTCGCCACCCCGCGCGAGGCGGGGCTGCTCGGCACCGACGTGGGTCTTCCCATGCTGATGCTCTCCCGGCACTCCCTCGACGGACAGGGGGAACCGGTGGAGTGGGTGCGCTCGGTCTACCGGGGCGACCGGTACAAGTTCGTGGCCCGGCTCAAGCGTCCACTGGACTGAGCGGACCGGGTCCGCTCACCCGTGCGTGCCACGGGATCGAACTCGTAGCGATCACTTTCAGCCATCCATGAACCACATCCGTTCTCTCTCCGTGCCGTTGACGGAAACAGTCCCGTCGCCGGGAAGTCATACGGCCGGTGCACCCGGCCGGGGCACCGGCCGGGCCCACCGGCGGTCAGCGAGGAACGGAGTCAGACCATGTCAGAAGTGCCCTTGCCCACCCCGCCCCCGACGGTGACACCGGCCCGGGTGGTCATCGCGATATGCCTCGCCGCTCCGTTCGTGGCGCTGCTCTGGGTCGGCTCGTACGCCAAGGCCGACCCGACGTTCATCGGCATCCCGTTCTTCTACTGGTACCAGATGCTCTGGGTGATCATCTCGACCGGGCTGACGATGCTCGCTTACACGCTCTGGAAGCGTGACCAGCGCTCCCGCAAGGGGGGTGTCTCCGCATGAAGGACGGCGTGAACGGCGTCGCGCTCGGCGTCTTCATCTTCTTCTTCCTGGCGGTCACCGTCGTCGGGTTCATGGCCGCCCGCTGGCGGCGCGCGGACAACGCCCAGAGCCTGGACGAATGGGGCCTGGGCGGACGGTCGTTCGGGACCTGGGTGACCTGGTTCCTGCTGGGCGGCGACCTGTACACCGCGTACACCTTCGTCGCCGTCCCGGCGGCGATCTACGGGGCGGGGGCCGCGGGCTTCTTCGCGGTTCCCTACACGATCCTGGTGTACCCGCTGATCTTCACCTTCCTGCCGCGGCTCTGGTCCGTGTCGCACAAGCACGGGTACGTCACCACCTCCGACTTCGTCCGGGGCCGCTTCGGCTCCCGGGGGCTGTCGCTCGCGGTCGCGCTCACCGGCATCCTCGCCACGATGCCGTACATCGCCCTGCAACTCGTCGGCATCCAGGCGGTGCTGGACGTGATGGGCGTCGGCGGCGGCGAGAACACCAACTGGTTCGTCAAGGACCTCCCGCTGCTGATCGCCTTCGCGGTGCTGGCCGCGTACACCTACTCCTCGGGCCTGCGCGCGCCCGCGCTGATCGCGTTCGTCAAGGACGGGCTGATCTACCTGGTCATCGCGGTGGCGATCATCTACATCCCGATCAAGCTGGGCGGCTTCGACGACGTCTTCGCCGGGGCGAACGCGAAGTTCTCCGCCGCCAACGAGACGGCCGGCAAGACGGTCGCCGGGATCGTGCCCGGAGTGTCCGGCCAATGGGGGTACGCCACACTGGCACTGGGCTCGGCCCTGGCGCTGTTCATGTACCCGCACTCGATCACGGCGACGCTCTCCAGCCGCAGCCGTGAGGTGATCCGCCGCAACACCACGATCCTGCCGCTGTACTCGCTGATGCTCGGCCTGCTGGCCCTGCTCGGCTTCATGGCCATCGCGGCCGGGGTCAAGGTGGCCAACGGCCAGCTGGCCATCCCGCAGCTCTTCGAGAACATGTTCCCCGACTGGTTCGCCGGGGTCGCCTTCGCCGCGATCGGGATCGGCGCGCTGGTACCGGCGGCCATCATGTCCATCGCCGCGGCGAACCTCTTCACCCGGAACATCTACAAGGAGTTCCTGAAGCCGGACGCGACGCCCGCCCAGGAGACGAAGGTCTCCAAGCTGGTCTCGCTCCTGGTGAAGGTCGGCGCGCTGGTCTTCGTCCTCACCATGGACAAGACCGTGGCCATCAACTTCCAGCTGCTGGGCGGGATCTGGATCCTCCAGACGATGCCGGCGCTGGTCGGCGGGCTGTTCACCCGGTGGTTCCACCGCTGGGCGCTCATCGCGGGCTGGGCGGCCGGCATGCTGTACGGCACCCTCGCCGCGTACGGCGTGGCCTCCCCGACCCAGAAGCACTTCGGCGGCTCGTCCAAGGAGATCCCGGGCATCGGCGAGATCGGCTACATCGGCCTCACCGCGTTCGTGCTGAACGTCGTGGTGGTGATCGTGGTGACCCTCGTACTCAACGCGCTCAAGGCGCCGGCGGGCATCGACGAGACCTCGCCGGAGGACTACACGGCGGACGTCGGCGACCCGGGCGTGCAGGAGAAGCTGGCGCCGGCCACCGTGGGGGCGCCGGGCGGCCACTGACGGCGCTCCGGGCCAAAACGCCGGGGCGAAACCGACCGCCGGGC
>NZ_JBHWZJ010000483.1:0-4534 GCF_042728415.1 Streptomyces sp. NPDC060198
GTGCCGGGGAACGTTCCCCGGCACCGTGCGCCCGGACACCCGCGGAAAACCCGGCAGGCTCTCAGACGGCGACCTTCTCGTCCTCCAGGGACGCCCTGACCTGTTCACGCAGTTCGGGGCTGTCCGTGTGGTCATGGACCGAGACGGCGTGCTCGGTCGCCGCGCGGACGACCTCGTCCTCTTCGCCGGAGATGGTCAGCGAACAGCCCGACACACTCGGATACTTCCGGCAGTCGGCGACTTTCCTGGTCATGGTGGCCTCCTCGTCCGTCACGTGGGCCAGCACTCCCAGGATAGTTCGCGGAAGCGGACTAGTCCCCTTGCTGCTGATAAGCCGCCTGCCGAACCGCCAGGGAGTCGTTGAAGCGGGTCAGCAGGGTGCAGAAGATCTCCCGCTCCTCCTCGCTCCAGCCCTCCGTGACCTGCGACATCAGATCGCGGCGGGAGGTGCGCACCTCGTCCAGGCGGGCCTGGCCGCGCGGCGACAGCTGGAGCACGACGGCCCTGCCGTCCTCCGGGTGCGAGGTCCGCTTCACGAGTCCGGTGTCCACGAGCGGGGCGACCTGGCGGGTCACTGTCGAGGAATCGATACCCATCCCCGCGGCCAGTGCCTTCACGCCCATCGGGCCTTCCCGGTCGAGCCGGTTGAGCAGCAGGTAGGCGGCCCGGTCCATCGAGTTGCGGACCTTGCCGACGCCACCGAGACGGGTCTGCTCCGCACGCCGGGCGAAGACCGCCACCTGGTGCTGGAGCGTGTCGAGTACGACGGGGTCGGACCCCTGTTGAGGGGCGACGTCGCCCCCGGAAGGAGACGCAGCATTCGTCATGTCCTGAGGGGGCATGGCCAATAGCTCTCTTCGTGCGGTGTCGGATGGGTGGGGGACACAGTACGCGGCGATGCGGCCGACTGTGTCCAGGGTATGTAATCCGGGGTATCCCGAGAGCGGGACGGGCACCGGGACGAGGGCCCCGCCGGAGCACCCGGAAGGCGGGCGAGCGGCGAGCTGCGAGACTGGCGGTCATGAGCTTCCGTACGTCCGCCCCCTTCCCGTCGCTGATCCTGGACGACGTCCGGGGCGCCCAGAAAATACTGTCCGGAGTGGCCAGAACGACCGCGATGGAGGGCAGCCGCCACCTGTCGGAGCTCGTCGGTGCCCCCGTCCAGTTCAAGTGCGAGAACCTCCAGCGCACCGGCTCCTTCAAGCTGCGCGGCGCCTACGTGCGCATCGCCGGACTGACACCGGAGGAACGGGCGGGCGGAGTCGTCGCCGCGAGCGCCGGAAACCATGCGCAGGGTGTCGCACTCGCCTCTTCTCTGCTCGGCGTACGCTCCACGGTCTTCATGCCGGTCGGCGCACCCCTCCCCAAGGTCGCGGCGACCCGCGAGTACGGTGCCGAGGTCCGGTTGCACGGCCAGGTCGTCGACGAGACGCTGGCCGCCGCGCAGGAGTACGCGGAGCGGGCCGGAGCGGTCTTCATCCACCCCTTCGACCACCCCGACATCATCGCGGGCCAGGGCACCGTCGGTCTGGAGATCCTCGAACAGTGCCCCGAGGTCCGCACCATCGTGGTCGGTATCGGCGGCGGCGGACTGGCGGCCGGCATCGCCGTCGCGGTCAAGGCGCTCCGCCCCGACGTGAAGATCATCGGAGTGCAGGCGGCCGGAGCCGCCGCGTACCCGCCCTCGCTGGCCGCCGGGCACCCCGTCGCGCTGGAGGCGGTGCCCCAGACGATGGCCGACGGCATCAAGGTCGGCCGCCCGGGTGACGTACCGTTCCGCCTGATCCAGGAGCTGGTGGACGAGGTCCGCACGGTCACCGAGGACGAGCTCTCCAGCGCCCTGCTGCTCTGCCTGGAGCGGGCCAAGCTCGTGGTCGAACCCGCGGGCGCCAGTCCGGTCGCCGCGCTGCTCAGCGACCCGAAGTCCTTCCGGGGGCCCGTCGTCGCCGTGCTCTCCGGCGGAAACGTGGACCCGCTGCTCATGCAGCGCATCCTCCGCCACGGACTGGCCGCCGCCGGCCGCTACCTGAGCCTGCGGGTGCGGATCGTGGACCGGCCCGGCGCGCTCGCCGCGCTGCTGGCCACCCTGTCCGGGTCCGACGCGAACGTGCTCGACATCAGCCACGTACGGACCGAACCGCGCCTCGGCCTCACCGAGGCGGAGGTCGAGCTGCACCTGGAGACCAAGGGCCCGGAACACTGCGAGGAGGTCGCCGCCGTCCTCAGGGGCGCCGGCCACCTCATCGTGGAGTGAGCCGGGCCCCACGCCCGGGTGGCCGACCGGCCGCCACGCGATCGCGAGGACCGGCCCGTGTCCGCCGGACGCGGGGTGCCGCCCGTCCCCGGGCCGTGTCCGCCCGTGCTCGTCGGGTGGCCGGTGCCCGGTACGGCACTTCGCCCCGTCCCGTACACGGGCGGGCCTCCGTCTCGGGACGCACCGCACCGGACACCGCCGCCGGTCCGACGCGCATGGCCGGAAACGACCTAGGATTCGCACCGTAGTCACGTGAACGGGCAACCGGTCCGTCCGACGGCGGACCGTCCGACAGCAGATGGGGGTATCCGCTGTGCCAGGTGCGATCCACGCCGAAGGTCTCGTGAAGACCTTCGGCGACGTACGAGCGCTCGACGGCGTCGATTTCGACGTCCCCGAGGGAACCGTTCTCGGTCTCCTCGGGCCCAACGGCGCCGGCAAGACGACCGCGGTGCGTGTCCTCACCACCCTGCTGCGGCCCGACAGCGGACGGGCGGAGGTCGCGGGCATCGACGTCCTGGCCAAGCCCAACGAGGTACGCCGCTCCATCGGGCTGTCCGGACAGTTCGCCGCGGTCGACGAGTACCTGACCGGCCGGGAGAACCTCCAGATGGTCGCCCGGCTCTACCAGATGCGCGCCCGCGAGGCGAAGAAACGGGCGGCGGAGCTGCTGGAGCGTTTCCACCTCACCGACGCGGCCGACCGGACCACCAAGACGTACTCCGGCGGCATGCGGCGGCGGCTCGACCTCGCGGCCGCGCTCGTGGTCCGGCCGCCCGTCATGTTCATGGACGAACCGACCACCGGGCTCGACCCCCGCAACCGCCAGCAGCTCTGGGAGGTCATCGAGGAACTGGTCCGTGGCGGAACGACTCTGCTGCTGACCACGCAGTACCTCGAAGAGGCCGACCACCTCGCCCACGACATCTGCGTCATCGACCACGGCAAGGTCATCGCGCGCGGTACGTCCGACCAGCTCAAGGCCCGTACGGGCGGCGAACGCGTCGAGGTCGTCGTGCACCGCCCGGAAGAGATCGAACCGGCCCGCGACGCACTCGCCCGCTACGGCGAGGGCGAGGTCACCGTCGTCCGGCACATGCGCAAACTGACCGTCCCGGTCACCGGCGGCGCGAAACTCCTCGCCGAGGTGATCCGCGACCTGGACGACCGGGACGTGGAGATCGACGACATCGGACTGCGCCGCCCCACCCTGGACGACGTCTTCATCTCGCTCACCGGACACGCGGCCGAGGCGGCTGCCGAGAACGGGAACGGCGAGGACGGCAGCGGCGGGAGAGGCAGCAGCGGTGGCAGCGCCGGCGGCTCGTCGGTGGCCGGGGACGCGAAGGAGGACGCACGGTGACCACCCGCTCGGAAGAGGTCCGCACGACCCTGGCCCCCCGCCCTTCCGGCGGCATCGTCCAGTCCGTCGGCGACTCCCTCGTGATCGCCAAACGCAACCTGATCCGGATGACCCGCATCCCCGAGGTGGTCCTCTTCGGGCTCATCCAGCCGATCATGTTCGTGGTGCTGTTCAGCTACGTCTTCGGTGGCTCGATGAACGTCGGCGGCTCGACCTCCCCCGAGGTCTACCGCAACTTCCTGATGGCGGGCATCTTCGCCCAGACCGTCACCTTCGCCACCGCGGGCGCCGGGGCGGGCATCGCGGACGACATGCACAAGGGCCTCGTCGACCGGTTCCGCTCCCTGCCCATGGCGCGGGGGGCGGTGCTCACCGGGCGGACCATCGCCGACCTCGTACAGACCACCCTCACCGTGCTGGTGCTGGTGGTCGTCGCCCTCCTGGTCGGCTGGCGCATCCACAACGGAGTACCCAAGGCCATCGGGGCGTTCGGGCTGCTCCTGCTGCTCGGGTACGCCTTCTCGTGGATCGGCGCGCTGATCGGCCTCTCCGTCCGGACCCCGGAGGCCGCCACCTCGGGAGGACTGATCTGGCTCTTCCCGGTCACGTTCATCTCGAACGCGTTCGTCGACTCCAGTCAGATGGCGTCGTGGCTCCAGCCGATCGCCGACTGGAACCCGTTCAGCGCGACCGTCCAGGCGTGCCGCAAGCTGTTCGGGAACCCGGGTGTCTCCCCGTCCGACGCCTGGCCGATGCAGCACCCGGTGTGGGCGTCGCTGATCTGGTCCGCCGTGATCATCGTGGTCTTCCGGACGCTCTCGGTCCGCAAGTACCGCCGGGCGGCCAGCTGACCGGACGTACCCGCACCTCGGGTACGTCCCGCACGCGAAAGCCCCGGTCGGCGGACTCCTCGGGAG
>NZ_JBHWZJ010000484.1:0-4502 GCF_042728415.1 Streptomyces sp. NPDC060198
CGGTGGTCGCCGCGATCAGCGTGACCCAGCGGTTCTCGACGGCGGGGAGCAGGGAGTCCTGCTGGGCCTTGGAGAAGCGGTGGATCTCGTCGAGGAAGAGGACGGTCTCCTTGCCGAAACCGCCGGAGGCCCGGCGGGCGCCGTCGATGACGGCCCTGACTTCCTTGACGCCCGCGGTGATCGCCGAGAGTTCGACGAACCGCTTGTTGGTGGCCTTGCTGACCACGTACGCGAGGGTGGTCTTGCCGGTGCCCGGCGGGCCCCAGAGGATCACCGAGGACGGGCCTGCCGGGCCGCCGCCGGCCTCGCCGACGAGCCTGCGCAGCGGGGAGCCCTGCTTCAGCAGATGCTGCTGGCCGAGGACCTCGTCCAGGACCCGGGGGCGCATCCGGACAGCGAGGGGGCTGCTGGACGGGTCCTTCTCCTGGCGTTCTTCGGCTGCTGCGGTAAAAAGATCGGGCTCCACGTCAGGAAGCCTAAGCGACCGCACCGACAGGACGGCGGGGCCGGTGGCCCGGGGCGCTCTCCCCCGGGCCCGTGGGCGCCCGAGCACCGTCCGTGCGGGCGCCGGTCAGCTGGTCCAGAAGTCCCACCAGCGGGTCAGGATCAGCATGCCGATGATGCCGATCCAGAGCACCGGGAGCGCCCAGTGAAATTCGGTGAGAGCGCTGCGCAGCCAGGACGGCGCGGGCAGGATGCGGTGCTTCACGTTGTGGATGGTGACGTAGCAGAACATGAAGATCGTGGCGACCCAGGCCAGGCAGCACCAGAGGCAGAGCGAGTTGATGTTGTAGAGCGACTGGTACTGGAGCCAGGTGCAGAAGCCGACGCCGAAGAGCATGCCCGCGTTGAGGCCGAGCCAGTACCAGGAGCGGAAGCGGGCTCCGGCGAGCAGGGCCATGCCGATGCCGATCACGATCGGGTAGGCGACGAGTCCCATCATCGGGTTCGGGAACCCGAAGGCGGCAGCCTGCTCGCTCTTCATGACGTTGCCGCAGGCCACCACCGGGTTCAGGCTGCAGCCGGGGGTGAAGCTGGGGTCTTCCAGGAGCTTGAACTTGTCGATGGTGATGACCCAGGCGGCCAGCAGTCCGGCCGCTCCCGTGATCACCAGGAGCAGCGCGAGGGCGCGCCCGCTCCCGATGGTGCGTGTACCGCCGTCCCCGGCCTGCGTCGAGGAGTGGTGATCTACCGCTGCAGTCGTCATATCGCCGTTCCATCGCTGAGTGTCCGACCGGGCACGGTCATTCTGCCGTACCACCGTTCGGGTCTTCCGTTCGATACGCATAAGGACGTGCGACGGCCGGCCGCTCTTTTCCGTGGGTACGGGCGGGGTTCACGGCTCTGGCGTGGCGGAACGTGTCCGCGCGGGCGGATCGGAACGTCACCGGCGCTCCCCGAATGAGCGGACCGGTATCGCCCTGAGGAATGACGTGCGAAGCGGGACGTTGACCTGTGACGGCGTCGGGGCGTGGACGTGGACACCCCGAAGGGCGGCACGGTCGGACCGTGCCGCCCTTCGTACCCCTGCGTGGTCCCGCCGCGTCGCTCAGGCGAGGCGCGCGCGCAGCGCGTCGGCGATCTTGTCCAGCGGCACCGCCGTCTGCTCGCCCGACTCCATGTCCTTGAGCTGGACCACGCCCTCGGCGAGGTCGCGTTCGCCGGCGACGATCGTGTACCGCGCCCCCGAGCGGTTGGCGCTCTTCATCGCGCCCTTGAGGCCGCGGCCGCCGAACGCGAAGTCGGCGGCGATCCCGTCCTTGCGCAGGGCGGTCACCACGCCGAAGAGCACCCGGCGGGCCTCCTCGCCGAGTGGCACCGCGTACACGCTGGTGACCGCGGGGATGTCCAGCTCGATGCCTTCGGCCTCCAGCGCCAGCACCGTGCGGTCCACGCCCAGCGCCCAGCCGACGGACGGCAGCGCGGGGCCGCCGATCATCTCGGAGAGGCCGTCGTACCGGCCGCCGCCGCCCACCGCCGACTGCGAGCCGAGACCGTCGTGGACGAACTCGAAGGTGGTGCGGGTGTAGTAGTCGAGGCCGCGGACGAGCTTCTCGTCGTCCTCGTACACGACCCCGGCGGCGGTCAGCAGGCCGCGCACCTCCTCGTGGTACGCCTTGCAGGCGTCGCAGAGGTGGTCGCCGAGCTTCGGGGCTCCGACCAGCTGCTTCTGCACCTCGGGCCGCTTGTCGTCGAGCACCCGCAGCGGGTTGATCTCGATGCGGCGGCGGGTCTCCTCGTCCAGGTCGAGATCGCGCAGGAAGTCCTGGAGCGCCTCACGGAAGACGGGACGGCACTCCTTGTCGCCGAGCGAGTTCAGCAGGATGCGGAACCCTGTCAGCCCCAGAGAGCGGTACGCCTGGTCGGCCAGGATGATCAACTCGGCGTCGAGCACCGGGTCCTCGGCGCCGATGGCCTCGGCCCCGACCTGCGAGAAGTGGCGGTAGCGGCCCTTCTGCGGACGTTCGTAGCGGTAGTACGACCCGGAGTACCAGAGCTTGACCGGCAGGTTCCCGGCCTTGTGGAGGTTGGCCTCCAGCGCGGCGCGCAGCACGGAGGCGGTGCCCTCGGGGCGCAGCGCGAGCTCGTCGCCGCCCTTGGTGGTGAGGGTGTACATCTCCTTGGTGACGATGTCGGTGGACTCACCGACGCCGCGGGCGAAGAGGTTGACGTCCTCGAAGCCCGGGGTCTCGATGTAGCCGTAGCCGGAGCTGCGCAGCGGGGCGGAGATGGCCTCTCGGACCGCCAGGAACTTCGCGGAGTCCGGCGGGATGAGGTCGTAGGTGCCCTTGGGGGCCTGGAAAGTACTCACAGGAAGATCTTCTCGTCACATTCCTCGGCGCGGCGCGTCCAGCCCGTTCAGGAACGGGTTGGCGGCGCGCTCGCGGCCGATGGTGGTCTGGGGGCCGTGGCCGGACAGCACCACGGTCGAGTCGTCGAGCGGCAGGCACACGCGGGCCAGCGACTCGAGCAGCTCGGCGTGGTCGCCGCCGGGCAGGTCGGTGCGTCCGACGGAGCCGGCGAAGAGCAGGTCGCCCGAGAAGAGGACCGGCGGTACGTCGCCGGCCTCGGGCATCCTGAACGTCACCGACCCCTTCGTATGGCCGGGTGCGTGCGCGACGCCGAACTCCAGCCCGGCCAGCTCCAGACGCGCGCCGTCGGTGAGTTCCCTCACGTCGTCCGGCTCACCGATGGTCAGCTCGCCCATGAGCGGCATCCCGATGGAGCGGCCGAGGGCCTTCTCCGGGTCGCTCATCATGTAGCGGTCCCGGGGGTGGATCCAGGCGGGCACGTCGTGGGAGCCGCAGAGCGGGACGACCGAGGCGACGTGGTCGATGTGTCCGTGGGTGAGCACGACCGCGACGGGCTTGAGCCGATGCTTCCTGAGCGCGTCCTCGACTCCCTGCGTGGCCTGGTGGCCGGGGTCGATGATCACGCACTCCTCACCGGCGGCGGGGGCGACCAGATAGCAGTTGGTCCCCCAGGCCCCGGCGGGGAACCCGGCAATGAGCACGATCGTCCTTCGTTCAGTACGGCGGGAAAAAGGGGCCGCGGCAGCCTGCGCGGCAGACCAGAGCCTACCGGCGCTCCTCATTCCACAGCTAACCCATATACGGTACGGGCAGCCCAGGCCCCACCCACACGAACGTACAAGGAGACCATCCGGTGGTCAGCAGCGATCAGCGGCGGCGGCAGCTCGCCCGGGAGAAGTACGAGCGGCAGCAGCAGCGGCGGGAGGAAGCGCGCCGGCGCACCCGGCGGCTCACCGCGATAATCGCCTCCGCGGTTGCCGTGGTCGCCGTCATAGGCGTGGTCACGTACGTGACCGTCGGGAACGACGACGACAGCGACAAGAAGCCCGCGGCCGCGGCAAGCACGCCCGCGGCCGAGTCCGCGTCTCCGTCGCCGTCCGCGAGTGAGAGCCCGGAGCCGAAGGTCACGGTCGACAAGACGGCGAAGTACGCGATGTCCGTGAAGACGAGCCAGGGCGACCTGAAGTTCACCATGGACGCGTCGAAGACCCCGCACACGACGAACTCGTTCAAGTACCTCGCCGACAAGGGGTTCTTCGACGGTACGAAGTGCCACCGCCTGGTGACGGAAGGCATATTCGTCCTTCAGTGCGGTGACCCCAACGGCGACGGCACCGGCGGTCCCGGCTACACCATCCCGGACGAGAACCTCACCGCCCTCGGCAAGGCGGGCGCCGACGGCACGGTGACGTTCCCGGCGGGCACGGTCGCCATGGCCAACACCGGCCAGGAACACACCGGCGGCAGCCAGTACTTCCTCGTGTACAAGGACTCCAAGCTGCCGCCGACGTACACCCCGTTCGGCACGATGGACGCGGCCTCGCTGAAGGCCGTCCAGGCGATCGGCGCGGCCGGCGTCGACGGCGGTGCCACCGACGGTGCGCCGAAGAAGGCAGTGGACGTGTCGAAGGTGACCGTCGAGAAGCAGTGAGCCACCCCGCTCCACGGAGCCCCGGCGGCCGGTGGGAC
>NZ_JBHWZJ010000485.1:0-4474 GCF_042728415.1 Streptomyces sp. NPDC060198
GCTCTGGGGGTACTTCGACGCGTACGCCGACGCGCTCGGTGAGGCGCGCGCGGTGCGCGCCCGCAGGCGGCACCCCAACCGGGAGGACCTTCAGACCCTCACCGGGCTGCTCCGGGGCCGGGAGATCACCGTGGCGCACGGAGCGGTGGCGCCCGATCCCTCGGTCGCCGGTCCGGCCCGGCTCGCCGAGCGCTTCTCGCTGGAGGAGCTGGTGGGCCGGATGAACACGCTCTACGCACGCTCGCTGGACATGGTGGTGGCCTCCGACTCCGTCTGGTCGGCGCTGCCCGCCCGGATCGACCTGCTCGCCGCCGAACTCCACCGCACCCGCTCACTGGCCCACTCCGTGGGGGTCAGGCCGGGCGAGCACCCGTCCGGCGACGACCTGGAGTCGATCACCCAGGAGCTGGCCGGGCTGCGGGCCCAGGTCATCGCCGACCCGCTGGCGTTCTGGCTGCCGGGCTCCGGCAGCGCCGCGCCGGGCGGCGGTCGCGCGGACACCGCGCGGTACGACCAGGCGGCCCGCGCGCTGGAGGAGGTGCGGCGGGAGATCGAGGCGGTCCTCGCCGTCCGGCAGGACGCCGAACACCGGCTCGCGCGGCTGCGGGACGTACTGTCGCGCGCGGACCGCACGCTGGCCGAGGCACGGGTCGCCCGGGTCGAGGTGCTGGCGAAGATCGCGGCCTCGGAGGTGCCCGCCGTCAGCGGCCCGCCGACCGCGCTCCAGGAGCGGCTGGCCGCCGCCTCCGAGCACCGCAGGCACGCCCGCTGGCACCGGCTCCCGCCGCTGCTCGAACAGTTGGAGCGGGAGGCGGAGGAGGAGCTGCTGCGCGCCCGCGAGTCGCTGACCTCGGTCACCGCGCCACTCGCCGTGCGGGCGGAGCTGCGGGGCCGGCTCGACGCGTACCGGGCGAAGGTGGCGCGGCACGGGCTCGCGGAGGACCCGCTGCTGATCGAGCGGTACGACGCGGCCCGCCGGATGCTGTGGAGCGCGCCCTGCGATCTGCGGGTCGCCGGGCAGGCGGTGCTGCGCTACCAGCACACGGCCACCGAGATGATGGCGCCGGGCCGGACGTCCTCGCCCGAGGACCGGCCCCGCGACGAGGGGGAGACACGATGAGTACCCGGTGCCAGCGCCCCACGTGCGAGGGCTCCTACGAGGACATGGGCGAGGGGGAGCTGTACTGCGACACCTGCGGTCTGGCCCCCGTCGTCTCCCCGAACGGCATGGTCGCCTCGCCGCCCACCGGGATCGCGGGTGCGGCGCGCGGCGGTTCGGCCTCCTCGCCGGCCGGTTCGCGCGCCTCGGCCCGTGCCTCCTCGCGGTCCTCGACCTCGCGTCGGTCCGTCTCGGGCCGGCTGTCGCGGGGCCTGTCCGCCGGGGCGGGGAGCGCTCCGTCCGTGTCGGTGCGGGCCTCGGGCGCCTCGGCCGGGGCCTCCGGCCGGGGGCGCCTCGGCGCGGGCCTGGTGCAGGTGCCGGACGTACCGCGCCCCGATCCGCGTGCGGCCGTGATGGCGCACGCGGAGGTCCCCGAGCGGAAGCGGTTCTGCTCGCGCTCGGACTGCGGGGCGCCGGTGGGCCGGGCGCGCGGCGAACGGCCCGGCCGCACGGAGGGGTTCTGCACCAAGTGCGGACACCCGTACTCCTTCGTACCGAAGCTGCGCGGCGGTGACGTGGTGCACGGGCAGTACGAAGTGGCGGGCTGCCTCGCGCACGGCGGGCTGGGCTGGGTGTACCTCGCGGTGGACCGGGCCGTCTCCGACCGCTGGGTGGTCCTCAAGGGCCTGCTGGACACCGGTGACCAGGACGCCATGGCGGCGGCGATCTCGGAGCGCCGCTTCCTCGCGGAGATCGAGCACTCCAACATCGTCCGGATCTACAACTTCGTCGAACACCTCGACCAGCGGACGGGTTCGCTGGACGGCTACATCGTGATGGAGTACGTCGGCGGCAAGGCCCTCAAGGAGATCGCCAACGACCGCCGCACACCGTCCGGGAGGCGCGATCCGCTGCCGGTGGAGCAGGCGTGCGCGTACGGGATCGAGGCGCTGGAGGCGCTCGGCCACCTGCACAGCCGCAACCTCCTCTACTGCGACTTCAAGGTCGACAACGCGATCCAGACGGAGAACCAGCTCAAGCTGATCGACATGGGCGCGGTGCGCCGGATGGACGACGAGGAGTCGGCCATCTACGGCACGGTGGGCTACCAGGCCCCCGAGGTCGGCGAGGTCGGCCCCTCGGTCGCCTCCGACCTGTACACGGTGGCGCGCACCCTCGCGGTGCTCACCTTCGACTTCCAGGGCTACACCAACGTCTTCGTGGACTCGCTGCCGGACCCGGAGAACATAGAGGTCTTGAGGACCTACGAGTCCTTCTACCGGCTGCTGGTCCGCGCCACCGATCCCGACCCGGCGCGGCGTTTCGCCTCGGCGGAGGAGATGGCCGAGCAGCTGACGGGGGTGCTGCGGGAGGTCGTCGCGCTCCAGTCGGGGCGCCCACGCCCTGCCCTGTCCACCCTGTTCGGCCCGGAACTGCGGGTGACGGACACGGAGTTGTTCGCCGAGCTGACCGGTGACGTCTCGCGTCTCGGCAGTCGTCGCGCCCCGTCCGCGCGCCGCCCGAAGCGGCGCCGTGAGCCCACGGGGTCCGTGGCCCCGGGCGCGGCCGTCCCGGCGGTCGCGGCGGCGCTGCCGGTGGGCTCCGGCCCGTACGGCGCGGTCCCCGCGGCCCGGACCGGGGCGGGCGGGCCGCAGCCCTCGGGGTACGCGCAGCCTCCCGCCGGATATTCGCAGCCTCCCGCCGGGTACGCGCCTCCGCCGGGACACACGCCGTCCTCCGGACACACCCCGCCCGCCGGGTACGCGCCGGCCGGGTATCGGCCCCAGCACTCGGCGGCGGCGCTGACGGCCTCGCCCACCCACGCGAGCGGCTCGGCGGGCCGGGCCTGGGGCGGCCCGTCGGCCGACGGCCAGGGCGTCCCGGCACCGCGCCCGGCAACGGGCGTGCCGGTTCCGCCGTCCGGTGCGGGGGCGGTACCGGCCGGAGCCGGCCGCTGGCTCGACGGACTCGACACGGGTCGCACCGCGCTCTCCCTTCCGGTGCCGCGCGTCGACGCGAGCGACCCCAACGCCGGTTTCCTGGCAGGCGTGATGGCGGCGGCCCCCTCGGAGCTGATCGGCGCGCTGCGCACCGTCCCGGTCCCCTCGCCGGAGACCCGGCTGCGCGAACTGCGCGCCCTGCTGGAGCTGGCGGAGTACCCGGCGGCCGCCCATGTGCTGGGCGAGCTGGAGGCCCGGTACCCGGACGACTGGCGGGTGGTCTGGTACCGGGGGGTGGTCTCCCTGGTGACCGGCGACCGCGAGCGCGCGGCCCTCTCCTTCGACGCGGTGTACGACGCGTTCCCGGGCGAACCGGCGCCCAAGCTGGCGCTCGGAATCTGCGCGGAGGTCCTGGGGCAGCTGGACAACGCCGCCGACTACTACCACCTCGTCTGGACCACCGATCCGAGCTTCGTCAGCGCCGCGTTCGGGCTCGCCCGGGTGCGCTTCGCCGCCGGGGACCGTACGGGCGCGGTACGCACGCTGGAGTCGGTGCCCGCCGCCTCGATCCACTTCACGGCCGCCCGGGTGGCCTCGGTCCGCGCGCGGTTGCGCGGGCGGGACCCCGCGGAGCCGCTGGCGGACGACCTGGCGGCCGCGTCGGACCAGATCACGGCACTGGCCGGACTGGGGCTCGACGCGGTGCGCCGCGAGCGGCTCTCGACCGAGGTGCTGGGGACCGCGCTGGACTGGGTACTCTCCACAGGACCCGCCCGCGTGTCCGCGGGCCCTGCGGTCTCCGGCCCGGCCGCGCGGAAGCTGCTCGGCAGCGAACTGGACGAGCGGGGGCTCCGGTTCGGGCTGGAACGCTCTTATCGGATGCTCGCCCGGCTGGCTCAGCAGGGTGACGAGAGGATCGAACTGGTGGAGCGGGCCAACCGTTTCCGCCCCCGGACGTGGGTGTGAAGATGTCACAGATCCACCAGCAGACGGCCTCCCTGCCGACGTGCCCCGGCTGTGCGGAACCGCTGGAGCCGGCCGACCTGTTCTGCGGCGCCTGCGGCTACGACCTGTCGGCCGTGCCCCAACGGCCGGGCGACCGGCCGACGATGGCGATCACCACCCCGCCTCCGGCGTCGGCTCCGCCCGTCCCGGCCGTGGCTCCGGCACCTCCGGCCGTGCCTCCGGCGACCCAGTGGCCGGCGGCGTCCGAGACCGACACCTCGGACCGGCCCGCGCCCGTCCACCGCCCGGCCGATCTCCCGGGCGTCGACTCCGCGGGGCACCAGCTGCCCGCCCGTGCGAGCGCCCCAGCGGCCCCGGCCGCACCCCCCGCACCGCAGACGGTTCCCGCCCCGGCGGCACCTGCCGCACCGCCTGCCACGCCGCCGGGGGCCGGGGCGCCCCCCCGGGGGGCCGGCCGCCCCGGCGGGGA
>NZ_JBHWZJ010000486.1:0-4451 GCF_042728415.1 Streptomyces sp. NPDC060198
GGTGCGGACCGCCCGCACCGGCCACCCGGCTCATTCGGTGTCCGGCCCACGCTTCCGCCCCCACCCCCCCCGGAGCCCCACATGGGACGTTATGTGATCCGGCGGCTGCTGCAGATGATCCCGGTCTTCTTCGGCACCACGCTGCTGATCTTCCTCATGGTGAACGTGATGGGCGACCCCATCGCGGGTCTCTGCGGCGACCGCCAGTGCGACCCCGCCACCGCCGCCCAGCTGCGCGCCGAGTTCGGCCTCGACAAGCCGGTCTGGCAGCAGTACCTGACGTACATGGGCAACGTCTTCACCGGCGACTTCGGCACCGCGTTCAACGGGCAGAAGGTCACGGAGCTGATGGCCACCGCGTTCCCCATCACCATCCGGCTCACCATCGTCGCCATCGTCTTCGAGATCGTCATCGGCATCAGCCTCGGCGTCCTCACCGGCCTGAAGCGGGGCCGGCCCGTCGACACCACGGTGCTGATCCTGACCCTGGTCGTCATCTCCGTCCCGACCTTCGTCACCGGCCTGCTGCTCCAGCTGCTGCTCGGCGTGAAGTGGGGCGTCATCAGCCCCTCGGTCTCCTCGGCGGCCCCGCTCGACGAACTGATCGTCCCCGGACTCGTCCTCGCCTCGGTCTCGCTCGCCTACGTCGCCCGGCTCACCCGCTCCTCCATCGCGGAGAACGCCCGCGCCGACTACGTACGCACCGCCACCGCCAAGGGGCTGCCCCGGCGCCGGGTGATCGTGCGCCACCTGCTGCGCAACTCGCTGATCCCGGTCATCACCTTCATCGGTACGGACGTGGGCGCGCTGATGGGCGGGGCCATCGTCACCGAGCGGATCTTCAACATCCATGGGGTCGGATACCAGCTCTACCAGGGCATCCTGCGCCAGAACACCCAGACCGTCGTCGGGTTCGTCACCGTCCTGGTCCTCGTCTTCCTGGCGGCCAACCTGATCGTCGACCTCCTGTACGCCGTACTCGACCCGAGGATCCGCTATGCCTGAGCCGTATTCGCAGGACGGGGCGATCTCACCGGCGGGAGCCGGCGGACCCATGGACCTCGCCCTGGAGGAGGGCGAGACGCTGGAGAAGCCGCCCGGCCACGACGGCGGGGGCCCCTCCGAGAAGCCCCGCAGCCTCTGGTCCGACGCCTGGCGCGACCTGCGGCGGAACCCGGTCTTCATCGTCTCCGGCCTGATCATCCTCTTCCTGGTGGTCATCTCGATCTGGCCGTCGCTCATCGCGAGCGGCGACCCGCTCCAGGCCGACCTGGCCGACGCCCAGAAGGGCCGGGAACCCGGCCACCCCTTCGGCTTCGACCCGCAGGGCCGCGACGTCTACACCCGCGTCGTCTACGGAGCCCGCACCTCGGTCACCATCGGCGTCTGCGCCACCCTCGGCGTCGGCATCCTCGGCAGCGTCCTCGGCGGACTCGCCGGGTTCTTCGGCGGCGGCTGGGACGCCGTGCTCTCCCGGATCACCGACGTCTTCTTCGGTATCCCGGTGGTCCTCGGCGGTCTGGTCTTCCTCTCCGTCGTCACCAGCTCCACCGTCTGGCCCGTCGTCGGTTTCATCGTCCTGCTCGGCTGGCCGCAGATCGCCCGTATCGCCCGCGGCTCCGTGATCACCGCCAAACAGAACGACTACGTCCAGGCCGCCCGCGCGCTGGGCGCGTCCAACTCGCGGATGCTGCTGCGCCACGTCGCCCCGAACGCCATCGCCCCCGTCATCGTCGTGGCGACCATCGCGCTGGGCACGTACATCTCCCTGGAGGCGACCCTCTCCTACCTCGGCGTCGGCCTGAAGGAACCCGCCGTCTCCTGGGGCATCGACATCTCCGCCGCGTCCAGCTACATCCGCAACGCCCCGCACATGCTGCTCTGGCCCGCCGGAGCGCTGGCGGTCACCGTGCTGTCGTTCATCATGCTCGGCGACGCGGTGCGCGACGCCCTCGACCCCAAGCTGCGCTGAGGAGCCCGCTGCCATGCTGCTGGAAGTGCGCGATCTGCACGTCGAGTTCCACACCCGGGACGGTGTCGCCAAGGCCGTCAACGGCGTCAACTACTCGGTGGACGAAGGGGAGACGCTCGCCGTCCTCGGCGAGTCCGGTTCGGGCAAGTCCGTCACCGCGCAGGCGATCATGGGCATCCTCGACATGCCGCCCGGGAAGATCAGCGGCGGCGAAGTGCTCTTCAAGGGCCAGGACCTGCTGAAGCTCAAGAAGGACGAGCGGCGGAAGATCCGGGGCCAGGAGATGGCCATGATCTTCCAGGACGCGCTCTCCTCGCTGAACCCCGTGCTGACCGTGGGCGAACAGCTCGGCGAGATGTTCCGGGTGCACCGGGGGATGTCCCGCAAGGACGCCCGTGCGAAGTCGATCGAGCTGATGGACCGGGTCCGTATCCCGGCGGCCAAGGAGCGGGTCGGGAACTACCCGCACCAGTTCTCCGGCGGGATGCGCCAGCGCATCATGATCGCCATGGCGATGGCCCTGGAACCCGCGCTGATCATCGCCGACGAACCGACCACCGCGCTCGACGTGACGGTCCAGGCCCAGGTCATGGAGCTGCTCGCGGAACTCCAGCAGGAGTACCGCATGGGCCTCATCCTCATCACCCACGACCTCGGCGTCGTCGCCGACGTCGCCGACAAGATCGCCGTGATGTACGCGGGACGGATCGTCGAGACCGCCCCCGTCCACGAGATCTACAAGGCCCCCGCCCACCCGTACACCAAGGGCCTCCTCCAGTCGATCCCGCGCCTGGACCAGAAGGGCCAGGAGCTGTACGCGATCAAGGGGCTGCCCCCGAACCTGCTGCGCATCCCGCCCGGCTGTGCCTTCAACCCGCGCTGCCCGATGGCCCAGGACGTGTGCCGCACGGACGAGCCGCCGCTCTACGACGTGGCCGAACACCGCGCGAGCGCCTGCCACTTCTGGAAGGAGACGCTCGATGCACGCTGACCACTCCGGGGGCCGCAAGGAGGCGCGCGAGGAGGGCGAGATCGCCGCGACCCTCCTCTCCGAGTCGCGCCGGCTCTCCTCGTGGGCCGAAGGGGAGCCGATCCTGCGGGTCCGCGAACTCGTCAAGCACTACCCGCTCACCCAGGGCATCCTGATCAAGAAGCAGGTCGGCGCGGTCAAGGCCGTCGACGGGGTCACCTTCGACCTCTCGGCCGGTGAGACGCTCGGCATCGTGGGGGAGTCCGGCTGCGGCAAGTCCACCGTCGCCAGGATGCTGGTCCACCTCGAACGCCCCACCGCCGGAACGATCCAGTACAAGGGCGAGGACGTCACCAAGCTCTCCGGCCGGGCGCTGAAGGCGGTGCGCCGGAACATCCAGATGGTCTTCCAGGACCCCTACACCTCGCTCAACCCGCGCATGACGGTCGGTGACATCATCGGCGAGCCGTACGAGATCCACCCCGAGGTCGCCCCGAAGGGCAGCCGGCGGCAGCGGGTGCAGGACCTGCTGGACGTGGTGGGGCTGAACCCCGAGTACATCAACCGCTACCCGCACCAGTTCTCCGGCGGCCAGCGCCAGCGCATCGGCATCGCCCGCGGTCTGGCGCTCAACCCCGAGATCATCGTCGCCGACGAACCCGTCTCCGCCCTCGACGTCTCCGTACAGGCGCAGGTCGTCAACCTGCTGGACCGGCTCCAGGCCGAGTTCAGCCTCAGCTTCGTCTTCATCGCCCACGACCTCTCGATCGTCCGCCACATCTCGGACCGGGTCGGGGTGATGTACCTCGGAAGGATCGTCGAGATCGGCACCGAGGAGGAGATCTACGACCACCCCACGCACCCCTACACCCAGGCCCTGCTCTCCGCCGTCCCGGTGCCCGACCCGGAGGCCCGCGAGCACCGGGAGCGGATCATCCTGCACGGGGACGTGCCCTCGCCCGCCAACCCGCCCTCCGGCTGCCGCTTCCGCACCCGGTGCTGGAAGGCGCAGGAGCGGTGCGCGGTGGAGGAACCGCTGCTCGCCGTCCCGGAGGCGTTCAGGGCGGTGGCGGGCCCGGCCCACCACGACTCCGCCTGCCACTTCGCCGAGGAGAAGCACGTCGTCGCGGTGGAGACCGAACGGGTGCTGCCGCCGACGCCCCCGGCGGCGGGTACGGAGGGCGGAGAGGCCGGCGTTACTTCGCCGGGTGCCGGGGGCGCGAGCCTCGGCGGCGGTACGGTGCCGGGCGCGGGAGACGGCGACGGAGGCCGGGACGCAGGCGGCGGTGGGACGGCGCCGGGTGCCGGGGAGCCCGGACCGGAGCGGCGCCCGCCGGACGGGGGGCTGTAGGGCGTTCGGCAGTGGTGCCGCCCCCGGCACCCGGGCGCCCGGCGGAACGTCGTTAACAACGAGGCAACTCGGCTGTCGCCACACCGATATACGGACCACGCATCATGTACAGCGTACGGCCGTGCGGGTGCCGTGGACCGGCAGGGACGACGTCATGT
>NZ_JBHWZJ010000487.1:0-4445 GCF_042728415.1 Streptomyces sp. NPDC060198
CGCCGCACGCGTGCCGGGGCCCCGTCCGTCTCCGCGTCCTGCGGCGGATGCCGGACCGCTCTCAGGCGCCCGGCGCGTCCGCCGCTTCGACCTCTTCGCGGGTGATGCCCAGCAGATAGAGCACGGTGTCCAGGAACGGCACGTTCACCGCCGTGTGCGCCGCCTGACGGACGACGGGCTTGGCGTTGAACGCCACCCCGAGACCGGCGGTGTTCAGCATGTCAAGATCGTTGGCGCCGTCCCCGATCGCCACCGTCTGCGCCAGCGGAACACCCGCCTGCTCGGCGAAGCTGCGGAGCAGACGGGCCTTGCCCGCCCGGTCCACGATGTCGCCCACCACGCGTCCGGTGAGCTTCCCGTCGACGATCTCCAAGGTGTTGGCCGAGGCGAAGTCCAGCCCCAGCCGCTCCTTGAGGTCATCCGTGACCTGGGTGAACCCGCCCGACACGACGCCGACTTGGTAGCCGAGCCGCTTCAGGGTGCGGATGAGGGTGCGGGCCCCGGGGGTCAGCCGCACCTCGGCGCGCACCTTCTCCACCACGGACTCGTCGAGTCCGGCCAGCAGGGCGACCCGGGCGTGCAGGGACTGCTCGAAGTCCAGCTCCCCGCGCATCGCCTGCTCGGTCACCGCGGCGACCTCCTTCTCGCAGCCCGCGTGCGCGGCGAAGAGCTCGATCACCTCGTCCTGGATCAGCGTGGAATCCACGTCCATCACCACCAGGCGCTGGGCCCGACGGCTCAGACCGGCCGACATCACCGCCACGTCCACACCGATCTGCGCGGCCCCGACCGCCAGCGCGGTCCGCAGCTCCTCGGTGCCCGCTCCGGAGACCGCGAACTCGACGGCGGTCACCGGATACTTCGCGAGCCGGAAGATCCGGTCGATGTTGGCGCCGGTCGAGGTGATCCTGGCCGCTATGGCGGCGGTCGACTCCGCGGTCAGCGGGTTGCCCAGCACGGTCACGTGGGAACGGCCGTCGCCGCGCGGGCGGTTGTCGCCCGTACCCGAGATGATCTCGGCCTGGAGCTTGATGGACTCGGCCCAGCTGTGCACGGTCGCCCGCAGATCGCCCTCGGTGGTGCCGCCGGCGACCGGGGCCGTCACCAGCACGCACAGCACGATCCGGCCACGGGTGACGACCTGCTCGATGTCCACGACGTCCACCGCGTAGGCGGCGAGCGTGTCGAAAAGCCCGGCGGTGATGCCGGGACGGTCCTTCCCGAAGATCTTCACGAGAAGAGTGGGGGAGTCGCTGCCCGGACGGGACCCAGGAAGCTCGGAGGACGAGGGAGACTGAGGTGGCTGAGATGCGCTCATGGTGGTTCCACCGTATCGGTCGCCGCCGGAGCCCCGGCAGGCCGTCCCGAGTAACGGACACCCGGCCCCCGTCCCCCTGGAAACCGTCCGGAGCCTTCGCGGGGTGCCGTCCGGCGCCGCTTGCCGGGGCTGCTTCCGCGAGCCCGTCGTACGCCGCGCCCGCCCTGTCCCCCGCCGGACCTGCGCCGAACCCCTCGCGGTACCCGCCTCACGGCCCTCGCCCAACCTGCCCCCGACCCCGCCGTGTCCGCCGGTCGGACCCCCGCCGGGCCCACCGCGCCCACGCGGGCCGGGCCGTCCGGCTTTCGGATCGGGGAGTGTCCCTGGAATAGTGCCCCCCGATGTTCAGCATCCTCGGGCTTCCCGCAGCGGGGGCGAATCGGGGGACGACAAGTGGGGCGCGGAGTGCCGGAACTCGTACTGGAATTGAATGGCAGAACCTGGACGCTCGATCCGTCCAGGTCGTACACGCTCGGACGTGATCCACAGGGGGACCTGACGTTCGAAGACGCCCGGGTCTCGTGGCGGCACGCCACGATCAGCTGGAGCGGGCGCGACTGGGTCGTCGAAGACCATGGCAGCACCAACGGCACCTACGTGCGCGGCACCCGTGTGCAGCGGACGGAGATCGGGCCCGGCACCGAGGTACGCCTCGGCAACGCCCAGGACGGGCCGAGGATCGGCGTCGGCGCCGCCGCCCCGGCCCCGCAGCGGGCCCAGGCCGGACAGGCCCAGCAGGCGGCGGCGTACCAGCCGCCCGCGTCGCGGGCCCAGCAGACCGGACCGGCCCAGCAGGGGGCGCCGTACCAGCCGCCGGCCGTCCCGTACCAGCCTCCTGTCGCGCCCGTGCCGCAGCAGCCCTGGCAGCAGCCGCAGGACCGGGGGGCGCAGGACCCGGGGGCCAGGGTCCCGCACCAGCAGGACCACGCGGCGGGCGCCGGTGGACCGGTGCACAGCGACCGCAGCCCGACCACCTTCCACCAGCTGGCACTGGGCCGGGTCATGCGCATCGGCCGTGCCCTGGAGAACGAACTGGTCGTCTCCGACCTCCAGGTCTCACGCCAGCACGCCGAATTCCACGCGACCCCCGACGGCCGCTTCGAGATCCGCGACCTCGGCTCGCACAACGGCACGTACGTCAACGGTCAGCAGCTCCAGAAGTCCGGCTCCGCGCTCCTCGGGCCGAACGACATCGTCGCCGTCGGCCACTCCACCTTCCGGCTGGTCGGCGACCGGCTGGAGGAGTTCGTCGACACCGGTGAGGTCTCCTTCTCCGCCCGCCACCTCACGGTGACGGTCGACGGCGGCAAGCAGATCCTCAAGGACGTCTCCTTCGGCATCCCCGAGAAGTCGCTGGTCGCGGTCATCGGCCCGTCCGGCTCCGGCAAGTCCACCCTGCTCAAGGCGCTCACCGGCTACCGGCCCGCCAACCACGGCGACGTCCTCTACGACAACCGTGACCTCTACAAGCAGTTCGCCGAGCTGCGCCAGCGCATCGGGCTCGTGCCGCAGGACGACATCCTGCACAAGGAACTCAAGGTCACCAAGGCGCTGAAGTACGCGGCCAAGCTCCGCTTCCCCGCAGACACCACCGAGGCCGAGCGTCAGGCACGCATCCACGAGGTCCTCGTCGAGCTGAAGCTCGACGTGCACAAGGACAAGATGGTCACCTCCCTCTCCGGCGGACAGCGCAAGCGGGTCTCGGTCGCCCTGGAGCTGCTGACCAAGCCGTCCCTGATATTCCTGGACGAGCCGACCTCGGGTCTCGACCCGGGCATGGACCGCGACGTGATGCAGCTGCTGCGCGGCCTCGCCGACGACGGCCGTACGGTCCTCGTCGTCACCCACTCCGTGGCCGAGCTGGCGATCTGCGACAAGCTCCTCGTCATGGCACCCGGCGGTGTGGTGGCGTACTTCGGTCCGCCGGAGGAGGCGCTCAACTTCTTCGGCTACGACACCTGGGCCGACGTCTTCTCCGCCTTCGAGAACTACCGCGACTACGACTGGGCCGGCCGCTGGCGCGGCTCGCAGCACTACCAGCTGTACGCCGCCGACATCGACGCCGTCGCCGCGCAGCCCGTGAACATGGCACCGCCGCAGCTGCTGCGCCCGCCCAAGCCGCAGGGCTGGGTGACACAGCTGTGGACCCTGATCCGCCGGTACGTCTCGGTCATCGCGTCCGACCGGCTTTTCCTCGGCCTGATGGTCGTGCTGCCCGCGGTCCTGGGCGCCGTCAGCATGGTCATCCCGGCCAAGTACGGCCTGGTCGGGCCGACCAACCCGCACAAGTTCAACGGCAAGGCCGCCACGATCCTGCTGGTCCTCGCGGTGGGCATGTGCCTCACCGGCGCGGCGAACTCCGTACGGGAACTGATCAAGGAACGCGTCATCTACGAACGGGAACGGGCCACCGGCCTCTCCCGGTCCGCGTACCTGATGTCCAAGGTCATCGTCCTCGGCGTGATCACGGCGCTGCAGGGCGTCATCATCTGCGCCATCGGCCTCTCCAGCCGGCAGCTGCCGACGGAAGGGCTCGTCCTGCCCCCGGCCGTCGAGATCTGCCTCGCGATCAGCGCGGTCGGCTTCACCTCGATGATGTTCGGCCTGGTCATCTCGTCGCTGGTGAGTACCGCCGAGAAGACCATGCCGTTGCTCGTCATGTTCACGATCACGCAGTTCGTCTTCCCCGGGGTGCTCTTCCAGATCTACGGTTCGCCCGGCCTGGAGCAGTTCGCCTGGCTGATGCCGTCCCGCTGGGCCGTGGCCGCGGCCGGCGCGACGCTCGACCTCTCCCGCCTCATGCCGCCGTGGGACCCCGAGCACCCCGCCGACGTGGACCAGCTGTGGGAGCACGCCACGGGCGTGTGGGCCACCGACCTCGCGGTGCTGCTGGGGCTCGGCGTCATCTGCTGCTTCGTGGTCGCGCGGCTGCTGCGCCGCCACGAGCCCGAGGTGATGCGCAAGTAGCGCGGTACGGCGCGTACCGGCCGGGCAGCGCCGGGTGCAGGGCGTCGTACCCCGCTCCGGATCCGGACCCCGCCTCGACGACCTTGAGCGCCTCGCGCGCATGGACCTGAGCGCCGTCGCCGTCGCCGACTGACCGGCCGACTCGGCCGGCCCGACCGAC
>NZ_JBHWZJ010000488.1:0-4426 GCF_042728415.1 Streptomyces sp. NPDC060198
GGCCTGGACCGCGTCATGCTCGGCTACGCACTCGGCGACCAGGGCCGAGGCCAGGACGGGAACACGGACCCGGCCGGGCTGTGGGTGGGCCGGGCGCGTCCCGGGCCGTTGACCGAGGCCGGCGCCCGGCCCGGAAGCGGCGGTGCCCCCTCGGCGCGTACTCCCCGTGGCGTCTTCGCCGCCGTCAGGCCCGGCCGAGGGCCCGGTCCAGGGCGATCTCGATGACGACACGCGTCGGGTTGACCCTCGGCTCTCGCCCGTAGCGCTCGGTGTGACGGCGTTCGGCGTCCTCGACGACCTCCCGCTCCGTACGGATCGTCGCGCGGCCCTCCAGCGTCGCCCAGCGGGCGCGGTGCATCTGGCAGACCGCGACCCGCGCCCCCTCGGGTCCCGCCGCCCGGACGTGGGCGACCTTCCGGCTGCCGCCGTCGGTGATGATGCGGGCCAGACCCGCCTCGGGGTCGTACGTCACGCAGACGGGTACGACGTGCGGGGTGCCGTCCGGGCGGAGGGTGGTCAGGGTGCAGAGGTGGTACTCGCGCCAGAAGGCGAGGTACTCGGGGCTGGGGTGACGTACGTCGTGGGCCATGGGCGAAGCGTAGGAGCTGCCCCGCGAGCCCTTGCGGGTGGCGTCGTGGGGCCCGGTACTCTCGAAACCCAGGCTTGAGTGGAATAGACTCAACTTTGTGCACGTTGGTCGAATCATGGGCCAGGTGCCGTGCCTGGGCAGGACGCGATAGTCGAGGAGGAGACAGCGCACGTGGACGCCGAGCTGACGAACAAGAGCAGGGACGCCCTCACCGCGGCCACCAGCAGGGCCGTGAAGGACGGACACCCCGATCTGACCCCCGCACACCTGCTGCTCGCGCTGCTCGCGGGTGAAGACAACGAGAACATCATCGATCTGCTGGTCGCCGTGGAGGCGGACCAGGCCGCGGTGCGCACGGAGACCGAGCGGCTGCTCGGCGCGCTGCCCCGCGTCACCGGTTCCACCGTGGCGCCGCCGCAGCCCGACCGTGAGCTGCTCGCCGTCGTCAGCGACGCCGCGCGGCGCGCCAAGGACCTCGGCGACGAATACGTCTCGACCGAGCACCTGCTGATCGCGGTCGCCGAGAAGGGCGGCCGGGTCGGTGAGATCCTCGGTGCCCAGGGGGCCAGTGCGAAAAAGCTGCTGGCCGCGTTCGAGAAGAGCAGGGGAGGGCGACGGGTGACCACACCCGACCCGGAGGGTCAGTACAAGGCCCTGGAGAAGTTCGGTACGGACTTCACGGCGGCGGCCCGTGAGGGCAAGCTCGACCCGGTCATCGGCCGGGACCAGGAGATCCGCCGCGTCGTACAGGTGCTGTCGCGCCGTACGAAGAACAACCCGGTCCTCATCGGTGAGCCGGGCGTCGGCAAGACCGCCGTGGTGGAAGGGCTCGCCCAGCGCATCGTCAAGGGCGACGTGCCCGAGTCGCTGCGCGACAAGCGTCTCGTCTCCCTGGACCTCGGGGCGATGGTCGCGGGCGCCAAGTACCGGGGCGAGTTCGAGGAGCGGCTGAAGACCGTCCTCTCCGAGATCAAGGAGAGCGACGGCAAGATCATCACCTTCATCGACGAGCTGCACACCGTCGTCGGTGCCGGAGCGGGCGGCGACTCGGCCATGGACGCGGGCAACATGCTCAAGCCCATGCTGGCCCGCGGCGAGCTGCGGATGGTCGGCGCGACGACGCTCGACGAGTACCGCGAGCGGATCGAGAAGGACCCCGCCCTGGAGCGCCGCTTCCAGCAGGTCCTGGTCGCCGAACCCAGCGTCGAGGACACCATCGCGATCCTGCGCGGACTCAAGGGGCGTTACGAGGCGCACCACAAGGTCTCCATCGCGGACGCCGCTCTGGTGGCCGCCGCGACCCTGTCCGACCGCTACATCACCTCCCGCTTCCTCCCGGACAAGGCGATCGACCTCGTGGACGAGGCCGCCTCCCGGCTGCGTATGGAGATCGACTCCTCGCCCGTCGAGATCGACGAACTGCAACGCGCCGTGGACCGCCTCCACATGGAGGAACTGGCGCTCAAGAACGAGACCGACCCCGCCTCCCGGCAGCGACTGGAGAAGCTCCGGCGCGACCTCGCGGACAAGGAGGAGGAGCTGCGCGGTCTCAACGCCCGCTGGGAGAAGGAGAAGCAGGGCCTCAACCGGGTCGGTGAGCTGAAGGAACGTCTCGACGACCTGCGCGGCCAGGCCGAACGCGCGCAGCGTGACGGCGACTTCGACACCGCGTCCAAGCTTCTCTACGGCGAGATCCCGGGCTTGGAGCGCGAGTTGGTTGCCGCCACCGAGGCCGAACAGGTGGCTGCCGAGACGCCCAAGGAGACTCTGGTCAAGGACGAGGTCGGCTCCGACGACATCGCCGACGTGGTCGGCGCCTGGACGGGCATCCCGGCCGGCCGCCTGCTGGAGGGCGAGACGCAGAAGCTGCTGCGGATGGAGGACGAGCTCGGCAAGCGCCTGATCGGCCAGGGCGAAGCGGTCCGCGCGGTGTCCGACGCGGTGCGCCGCACCCGCGCCG
This sequence comes from Streptomyces sp. NPDC060198, assembly GCF_042728415.1. NCBI lineage: Bacteria > Bacillati > Actinomycetota > Actinomycetes > Kitasatosporales > Streptomycetaceae > Streptomyces > Streptomyces sp. NPDC060198. Next base: position 2,550 of record NZ_JBHWZJ010000488.1, read on the forward strand.
GAATCGCCGACCCGGACCGGCCGACCGGATCGTTCCTCTTCCTCGGCCCCACCGGAGTCGGCAAGACCGAGCTGGCCAAGGCGCTGGCGGACTTCCTCTTCGACGACGAACGGGCCATGGTCCGCGTCGACATGAGCGAGTACAGCGAGAAGCACAGCGTCGCCCGGCTCGTCGGCGCCCCGCCCGGCTACGTCGGGTACGAGGAGGGCGGCCAGCTCACGGAGGCGGTCCGCCGCCGCCCGTACAGCGTCGTCCTGCTGGACGAGGTGGAGAAGGCGCACCCGGAGGTCTTCGACATCCTGCTCCAGGTGCTGGACGACGGCCGGCTCACGGACGGCCAGGGCCGGACGGTGGACTTCCGCAACACCATCCTGATCCTGACGTCCAACCTCGGCAGCCAGTTCCTGGTCGACCCGCTGCTCAAGCCCGAGGCGAAGAAGGACCGGGTGCTGGAGGTCGTACGGGCCTCGTTCAAGCCGGAGTTCCTGAACCGGCTGGACGACCTGGTCGTCTTCTCCGCGCTCACCGGCGACGAACTCGCCCACATCGCAGGGCTCCAGATCGGCCGGCTCGCCAAGCGGCTCGCCGACCGGCAGCTGACCCTCGACGTCACCCCGGCCGCGCTGGCCTGGCTCGCCGAGAAGGGCAACGACCCGGCCTACGGCGCCCGGCCGCTGCGCCGCCTCATCCAGACGGCGATCGGCGACCAGCTCGCCCGGGAGATCCTCGCGGGCGAGATCACGGACGGCGACACCGTACGGGTGGATGTGTTCGGGGGTGGTGCCGAGGGCGGTGCGTCCGGTGCCGATGCCGGGCTCATCGTGGGCGCGGTGCGCTGAGGAGTGTGCCGAGGGCGCCCCGCACCGGGCGCCGTGCCCCGGCCGCCTCCTCAGACGTCGAAGGGGTGTCCGTGTACGAGGACGGTGCCGCCGTCCTCGTACACGGCCGTCACGTCGGTGGCCAGGGCGCGGCCGGCCGGCTGCTCGCCGGGCTGGAGATCGACGCGGGCGCCGACGCCGTCGTCGCAGTTCTCCGGGTGGAGCCCGGGGGCCATGAACTCGGGGAACGACGTGACCGGCCAGTCGTCCAGATGTGTGCCGGTGCTGTGGGACGCGGTCCGGCACCCGTGCGTTCCTGGTCCGTGCGCGAGCGCCCGATCCTGTCCGCCGGGAGCGGATCGACCCCGCCGGGGGTTGCCATTCCCCGCCCGCCATGGGGGAGGATGGCGTACAACCGCACGAAGGGAAATAACGGTGAGCATCGATCCGTCCTCGATTCCTAATTTCGGGGGCCAGCCCGAACCGCAGGCGGCAGGACCGGAGGGCCCCGTCGTCCCTGACCAGGACCTCGTCAAGCAGCTCCTGGAGCAGATGGAGCTCAAGTTCGTCGTCGACGACGAGGGCGACCTCGCGGCGCCGTGGGAAGAGTTCCGCACGTACTTCATGTTCCGGGGCGAGGCCGACCAGCAGGTCTTCTCGGTGCGGACGTTCTACGACCGCCCGCACGACCTGGACCAGCGCGCCGTCCTGCTGGACGCCATCGACGACTGGAACCGCCGCACGCTGTGGCCCAAGGTCTACACGCACTCCCACGAGGGCGAGGAGGGCGAGGCCGGTTCGGTCCGCCTGATCGGTGAGGCGCAGATGCTCATCGGCACCGGCGTCGCCCTGGAGCACTTCGTCTCCTCCACGGTGAGCTGGGTCCGCGCCTCCATCGAGTTCGACAAGTGGCTCGTCGAGCGCCTCGGCCTCGCGCCGGCCGAGGAGAAGTCCGAGGAGTCCGCCGCGTCCGCGGACGAGACGCCCGAGGGCTGACCCACCGCGCTCCGCAGGACGCACCCCCGCACGACGCCCGGCCGGGGCGGCGGTCACCACGAC
>NZ_JBHWZJ010000489.1:0-4418 GCF_042728415.1 Streptomyces sp. NPDC060198
ACCCCGTACACGGGATGCCGGCCGCCGGCGTGCGCTCAAGGCTGTCGTGCGCGGGTCCGGGGGCCGCCGCCCACGGACCCGCCCCGGTTCAGGAGAGCAGCTCGATCTCTGCGAGGGTCGCCGAGCCGTCGAGCACCAGTCGGTACTGCTTGTAGTCGCCCGGTCGGGCGACCGAGAACACCCGGGTCTGCTGCGTGTAGGCGAAGGTCTGGCCGGACCGCTTGTCGAGGTCCTTCCAGGTCTTGCCGTCCAAGGAGCCCTGGAGCACCCAGCCCTTCGGGGCCGCGCCGGTCTTCGCCGACGTCAGGGTGTACTGGACGGCCTTCGTCGCGCCGGTGACCGGCAGCTCGACCGTGGCGGCCTCGGCCGACGTGGCGGAGGTGTCGTCGAACAGCGCGCCGTCACCCTTCAGCACGTCCTGCTTCGGCGCGGGCACCTTGTCGTCCTTGGTGAGGGAGACCGGCGCGGCGTTCTTGCCGGTGCCCCACGAGGAGGGCTTGGAGCCCATGTCGAAGTCGAGCACGCCACCCTTGGAGAGGAGGTCGCTCGGCAGAGTCGTGGAGGTCCACTTCTTGCCGTTGACCTTCAGGCCCTGGATGTAGATGTTCTTCGAGCTGTTCTTCGGGGCCTTCACCGTGAGGGTGCGGCCGTTCTCCAGGTGCACGGTCGCCTTCTTGAAGAGCGGCGAACCGATCGCGTACTCACCACTGCCCATGACCAGCGGGTAGAAGCCCAGGGAGGAGAAGAGGAACCAGGCCGACTGCTCGCCGTTGTCCTCGTCGCCGTGGTAACCCTGGCCGATCTCGCTGCCCCCGTACAGGCGGCCCAGAACCTCGCGGACCTTCTCCTGCGTCTTGGACGGCTGACCCGCGGCGTCGTACATGTAGGTCACGTGGTGCGCGACCTGGTTGCTGTGGCCGTACTGGCCCATCCGTACGTCACGCGCCTCGGTCATCTCGTGGATGACACCGCCGTACGAGCCGGTGAACTCCTGGCCCGCGGTCTCCGGGGTGGAGAAGTACGTGTCGAGCTTCTTGGCGAGGCCGTCCTGGCCGCCGTACAGGTTCGCGAGACCACGGGTGTCCTGCACCGCGGTGAAGGCGTAGCCCCAGCCGTCGGTCTCCGTGTAGTCGTAACCCCAGACGCGCGGGTCGTAGCTCTCGGACGGGACACGCCAGCTGCCGTCGGCGTTCTTGCCCTGGAAGAAGCCGGCGTCCTTGTCGAACAGCTTCACGTAGTTCTGCGCGCGGTTGAGGAAGTAGTCGGACTCTTCCTTGTAGCGCTTGTTCTTCGTCTTCGCGTAGAGCGCCTTGCCCATCTGACCGATGCCGTAGTCGTTGAGGTAGCCCTCCAGCGACCAGGAGAGACCCTCGTGCGTCGACGTGTTGGCGTAGCCGGTGAAGACCGAGGTCTCCATGCCCTTGCGGCCGACGCCCGAGGACGGCGGGACCACGGTGGCGTTCTTGAGCGCCGCCTCGTACGCCGCTTCGGCGTCGAAGTCCACGCCCTTGACGTACGCGTCCGCGAACGCCACGTCGGAGCTGGTACCGGTCATCAGGTCGGAGTAACCCGGGGACGACCAGCGGGAGATCCAGCCGCCGTCCTTGTACTGCTGCACGAACCCGTCGACCATCTCGCCGGCCTTCTTCGGCGTCAGGAAGGAGTACGCGGGCCACGTCGTGCGGTAGGTGTCCCAGAAACCGTTGTTGACGTACACCTTGCCCTTGACGAGCTTCGCGCCGGTGTTCGTCGCGGTGTCCGTACCGGTCTTGGCGACGAACGGGCTGGCGTAGGTGCTGACACCCTTGACCTGCTCGAAGCCGGAGTTCGGGTACAGGTACAGCCGGTACATGCTGGAGTACAGCGTGGTCAGCTGGTCCTCGGTGGCACCCTCGACCTCGACCTTGCCCAGGATGTCGTCCCAGGCGTGCTGGGCCTTCTTCTGGACCTGCTCGAAGGAGGTGGAGGCCGGGATCTCCTGGGCGAGGTTGCTCTTCGCCTGGTCGACGCTGATCAGCGAGGTGGCGAGACGGAGCCCGACCTGCTTGTCCTTGCCCGCGTCGAAGCGGAAGTAGCCGGTGACGTTGTCGCCGCCGCCGCCCGTGAGCTTGCCGCTCGCGGTGACCTTGGAGTCGAAGACGCCGTAGACGAACAGCCGGGTGGCGCCCGTGGAGCCGCCGCTCTTCACGTCGGAGTAACCGGTGAAGGAACTGGTGGCCGGGTCCAGCGTCAGCCCGCCCAGGTTGTTGACGTTGTCGAACACGATGCTCGCGTCGTCACCGGGGTAGGTGAACCGCATGCGCGCCGCGTGGTCGGTCGGCGTCATCTCGGCCTTGAGGCCGTTCTCGAACTTCACGCCGTAGTACTGCGGCGTCGCCGTCTCGTTCTCGTGACGGAACGGCAGCGCACGGGCGCTGCGCGAGGCGTCCGGGGTACCGGAGGCGGCGGACGGCATCAGCTGGAACGTCTGCCGGTCGCCCATCCACGGGCTGGGCTCGTGGCTGGCGCTGAACGCCTGGAGGGTGGGCAGGTTGTCCGCGTTGTTGCCGCGCGCGTAGTCGTAGATCCAGTCCGTGGAACCGGCGTTGGTGACCGGGGTCCAGAAGTTGAAGCCCTCCGGCACGGCCGTCGCCGGGATGTTGTTGCCGCGCGAGAAGCCACCGCTGGAGTTGGTGCCGCGCGTGGTCAGCGCGTAGTCCGACAGGTGCGCCTTGGGCTTCGCGGGAGCCTTCGGGGCGATCGATATGTCGTCCAGCCAGCCCTGGAACTGCGAGGGGCCGGTGGAGGAGTCGTACGCCACCAGGATCCGGTCGATGGTCTTGCCGGCGGCGACCGTACCGATGTCCGAGGCGACCTTGTTCCACTGGTTGACGTACAGCCGCTTGGCGTCCGCCTGGCCCTGCGGGGTCAGCGCGCCGCCGTTGGTGTCCGTCGCACCGAGCTTGCTCAGGTAAGTGCCGTCGGTGAACGCGAGGTCCACCGAGACGTGCGTGGCCGGGTAGGCCAGGTCCGTCTTGGTCATCTGCGGGTAGACCAGGTACGACAGCTGGGTCGTCCGGGTCACCGGCGTGTTGACGTCGAAGACCTTGTTGTACGAGTACGCGCGGCCCTTGTCCTTGTGGGTACCCGCGTAACGCAGTGCCTTGGTGCCGGTGAAGCCCGCACCCGACTTGGCCGTCGGCGAACCGGACGGACCCTTGTCGACGATGGTGCGCATCTCGTCGGGCACCGGGGCGGAGGTGTTGCCGTCCGAGAACTGGACGTCGGCGAGCTGGATCGCGTCCGGGGCGCCGTGGTTCTTGGTGAACTCCAGGCGGAAGTGCTGGTACGCGGCCGGCTCGGCGATGTCGAACGAGCGGGTCTGGAGACGCTCGCCGAAGGTCTGACCGGTGCGCGTGTCGAGCGTCGTCCACGTCTCACCGTCGGCCGACCCCTTGAGGACCCAGTCCTGGGGGTCGCGCTCGTCGTGGTCGTTGGCGGACGTCAGCGCGTACGTCGTCACCTTCGTGGACTCACTGAGGTCGAATTCGACCCAGCCGGTGGGCTTGAAGCCCAGCCATTTGGTGGCGGAGGAGACGTCGACCAGGTTCTCCTTGACCTCCCCGCCGCCCGCGTTCTCGTCGCTGGCGCGGACATCCGTCACCCGGTCGGTGACGTTGCCCGCGATGCCGCCGGAGAATCCGCCGTCGACACCCTGCGAGAGGTCCTTGCCGTCCGGGCCGGTCTCCACGGTGCTGCGCCAGTCGGGCTGCTTCTGGTCGGCCTCGAAGGAGGAGCTGAACGTCTGGTCGGCCGAGGAACCGTGCGAACCGTGCTGCGGCACGGCGGCGAGTGAGGGGCTCGCTCCGACCAGTACGAGCGTCGCCGCGAGGGCCGCGACGCTGTGTCTCCGACGCGGACCCGCGTGGAAACGAAAGTCAAGTGGTGGCTGCATACCGAGCCATTCCTCCCCGGACGATGGTTGGACAACGTTGTCAAAGTGGGATGCGGAGACCAGTAGGGAGGCAGACGATGCTGTGTGTCAAGGGTGTTACACGAGAGTCGTGTGGCGAATCGGCGGCATTCAGGACAACTCGGCGCGCGATCCGGAGCCCTGGGTACCGCACTGCCGCGCGGAGCTCCGGCCGGCGGTCGCAGGGGCGGCCGGGGACGCCGTACGGAGCCGGTGCGCGGACGGGTACGGCGCGCACCGCGGTTGCGCTATCGCCGTGGTGACCGGCATACGGACGTATGTCCGGCCCGACTCTGGAGGGGATCATGACCACTGCCGAGACGCCGGTCGCGGGCCGGCCGGTGCTGCTGCGCGGCGGGACCGTGCTGACCATGGACGACAACCACACGGAGCTGACCGAGGGCGCCGTCCTCGTGGTCGACGACCGGATCGAGGCGGTCGGCGCGACGGTCGACGCGCCCGAGGG
>NZ_JBHWZJ010000490.1:0-4413 GCF_042728415.1 Streptomyces sp. NPDC060198
GGCCGGACCGGCCGGCCGCCCGGACGTCATGCGAGGGGTACGGCCAGGCTGTGCAGGTAGCGCATGAGCGTCATCAGCACGTCCCGGCTCGACGTCCTCAGTCGCGCGTCGCAGTCGATCATGGGGACTTCGTCAGGCAGGTCGAGAGCCCGCCGCAGCGACTCGACCGGATGGTGCGGGGCGTCGGGGAAGGTGTTGACGGCGACGACGAACGGCACCCCGCGCTCTTCCAGGCGTCCGATGACGTCGAAGCTGGTTTCGAGGCGGCGGGTGTCGATCAGCACGACTGCGCCGAGGGCGCCCTCGAAGAGGCCGTTCCACAGGAACCAGAAGCGTTCCTGGCCCGGCGTACCGAACAGGTAGAGGATCAGTTCCTCGCTGAGGCTGATCCGGCCGAAGTCCATGGCGACGGTGGTGGCGGTCTTGCTCTCCACCCCGGCGTTGTCGTCGACGCCGACGCCGGCCTGCGTCATGGTCTCTTCGGTCGTCAGGGGCCGGATCTCGCTGACCGAACCGACCATGGTCGTCTTGCCGACCCCGAACCCGCCGACGATCACGACCTTCACCGCGGCGGTGGCCGTGGTGGGCAGGACGTCCTCGGTACGGGGGCCGGTGATCGTGTCAGAGCTTCTGAAGTCCATGCATCACCGCTTCGAGAAGGGACCTGTCGGGGAGAGTGGCGCGGACGATGGGTGCCCGCGATTCGATCAGTTCGGTCGCGAGTAATTCGGTCAGGAGGGAGGTGACGACGCTGAACGGGAGGCCGAGATACGCGGAGATCTCGGCGACCGACAGAGGTGCCTGGCAGAGCCGCAGGATCGCGGCCTGCTCCGGCTGGAACGTCGGTGAGGGTTCCGCCTGGGCGACGACCATGGTGACCAGGTCGAGGGCTGCCCGCTCGCTGCCGTCAAGATCGCCGGTGATGACGTACAGGCGCTCGGGATCGTTGAGCGCCGGGTCGGCATTGCGGCGTTCCCGTCGGGGAGCGTTCATCCGGCCTGCCCGTCGTGGCGCGGCGGGCTGGTCAGGTGGGCCCCGATCCGGACGACCATGTCGCGCATGCGCGCGCCGACGAGCCCGGCGTCGACCGTCTCACCGGCGAGCACTGCGAGGTAGGCGCCCGTGCCGGCCGCCATCAGGTAGAAGAATCCGCCGGTCACCTCGATGACCACGAGCTTCATCAGGCCGTCGCTGTAGGGGATTTCGGAGGCGACGGCGGCTGCCAGGCTCTGCAGGCCGGCGCAGGCGGCGGCCAGCCGGTCGCCCACGTCCGGGTCTCCGCCGTGCATGGCGATCCGCAGCCCGTCCGAGGAGAGCACCACGATCTGGTGGATGCTCGGAACGTCGTCGGCCAGTTCCTTGAGCATCCAGTCCATGTTTCCCCGCTGCTGGATCACTTGAGGTCTCCCTTGTCCCACGCGTCGTCAGAGTCTTCGCCGTTCTTGGGGTCGTGCGGCACGCCGTTGACGGCCTTGGTGAATGCCTCCAGCCAGAGGCCGGGGGGCTTTTCCTCGCCGCCCGCGCGGCCACCGGTCTGCGAGGCGGCACCGTTGAGGGCCCCCGGAACGCCTTCGGCCGCCGGCGCCGGGGTCTGCTGCGGAAGGTTGTGCGAGCCGAGCGGGGCGCGTCCCCTGCTGCGGCGTTGGGGCAGGCCGTTCTCGGTCCACTCGGTCACCACGGGGACTTCGTCCTCCAGGGCCGCGGCGGGCGCGGCCGGGCGCGCGGACGCAGCCGGTGAGGCGACTGCCGAGGGCACCGGGCCGGTGGCCTCGACCCTGGCCTTCCGCTTTCCGGCGGGGGGTACGACGTGCTGGAGCTGCGACATGTCCAGCGAGCTGGTGGGCCGTGAGGTGGCGCCGATGCCGTGGGCGATGCCGGGTGCGGGCCCGGTGGTGATCATGTCCCGGGGCACGATGAGTACGGCCCGGACGCCGCCGTACGCGGACTGGCGCAGCGATACCTGGAGTTGGTACATGCGCGACAGGCGGCCGACGACGGCCATGCCGAGGCGCGGGGACTCGCCGAGGTCGTTCATGTTGATGCCGGCCTGGGCCTGGGCGAGCATGTTCTCGGCCCGGGAGCGGGCCTCCTCGCTGAGGCTGACGCCGCCGTCCTCGATCTCGATCGCGATTCCCGTCTGCACCTCGACCGCGGTGACGTGCACCCGGGTCTGCGGCGGCGAGTAGCGCGTGGCGTTGTCGAGGAGTTCGGCACAGGCGTGGATGAGCGGCTCGACCGAGGTGCCGACGATGGCGACCTTGGCGATCGAGTGCAGATCGACGCGCTGGTACTCCAGGATGCGGGACATGGCACCCCGCAGCACGCTGAACAGCGGTACGGGCTTGGGCCACTGGCGACTGGGGCGCGCACCGCCGAGCACGGCGATGGAGTCGGCGAGACGGCCGATCAGCGCGGTGCCGTGGTCGATGCGGAGCAAGTCGTCGAAGACCTCGGGGTTGCGCCCGTAGTGGTCCTCCATCTCCCGCAGTTCGCTCGCCTGGCGGTGGACGATGGCCTGCACGCGCCGGGCGACGCTGACGAAGGCGCGCTGCGCGGAGTCACGCCGGGCCTCCTCGTCGTCGATGATCTGCAGCACGGTGTAGACGAGCCGCCGCAGCGCCTTGGGGAGGTTGCGGTAGGACTCGTCCCCGTCCACCACCTCCCGCATGACCTCTTCGGGCGAGTTGCTCGCGCGCAGCATCCTGATGGCGGAGGGCATCAGTTCCTTGGTGAGCCGCACGGTCTCTTCGTCGTGTGCGGCGATGCGCAGTTCCAGCTGGGCGATGCGCTGTTCGTACTGCGCGCGCAGGACGCGTGTCTCGCGCTGTCGGCGGTTCAGTGCGACGGCGAGCGCACCGACCACGACGGCGCCGAGCGCGCCGCTCACGGCGAGTGGTATCCGAGCGGCGTCCGCTACCAGCGTGACGCCCAGCGCGCAGGCGCCGACGACCAGCACGACGGGCAGGAGGAGTACGCGGACGACGGGGATCCGTCGGTCGGTCGGTGGTGATTCAACACGGACCATCTAAAAACCCTCTGGCGGTTGATTCCGGGATGTATGCCCACAGGTGCTGACACTCATGAACATGTGCGCGAATTGGTGCCAACTCGGCTTCACTGCGCGTGAGCTTAGCCAGATCAGAACAGGGGATCGGCACATTCACCCAACGCCCTGCGCGCACCCTTCACGGGTAATACACTCGCCAGTTTTCGCACTCAACGCTTCCGGACGTGCGCGGATAGTGACGACGGGCGCCGTACAGGCAGGATTCCGGACCCGCGTACCGCACAGTGGTACGAAGACGTACGGGGCATCGCGAGAACCGACCGTAATCATCCCGGGCGACCAGACTCTTTCGCGGGACAACCCGGTGCGGGCCGGGGCGCCTTGGGACGAGTAGCCCTAAGCTCGCGACCGGGAGGACCTCACCCGTCCGTCCCGCAGAGCAGTACGTACGCACACACAGTCGAAGAGGATCGAAAGGGGCGGATTCACGCCCCGCGGAAGAGTGGCGGGCAAAGTCGCCCCGCTTGACGGGCGGCGAGGACCGTCCGCCCCTCCGCGCGGCCTCGGCGAGTACCGGATGAGAGCGGGCACGGCATGGCATCGGCACCGGGCTACACCATCGAATCGCTGGACACCGGTCTGCGGCTGATGCGGTTGTTCCTGACCCATGACACGCTCACCGTCAGCGAGGCTGCCGGGCTGCTGGAGGTGGGGCGTTCCACCGCGCACCGGGTGCTCACCACTCTGGAGGGCCGCGGGTTCGCCGGGCGTGACGCCTCGGGGCGGGGCTACTCGGCGGGACCGGAACTGATGAGGCTGGGCAGCCCGGCGTGGTTCGGTGCCGCCGTCCGGGAGCGGGTGGCCCTCGTCCTGGACGACGCCGTCCGGCGCACCGGGGAGACCGTGCAGGCGGTCGCGCTGATCGGGGACCGGATCATCGTCACGGACGGGCGGGAGTCCGCGCACCCCGTGCGGGTGCGGCCGGGAACGGGCCTGACCCACCCGGCGCACGCGACGGCGGGCGGCAAGATGCTGCTCGCCCTGATGACGGCCGGGGAGCTCGACACCCTCTATCCCGACGAGCGACTGGAACCGGTCACCACGCGTACGGCCGCCTCCCGCACCGCGCTGCTGGCGCAGCTGGACCGGATCCGCGTCCGGGGCTACGCGGTCGACGGCGGAGAGTCGGCACGGGGCATGAACGCCGTCGCGGTGCCGCTCTCCGGTTCGGCCCCACGCGACCGGCTGGCCCTGGTGGCCTCGGTGCCCGCGGACCGGGGCGGCGAGGCCGAGCTGGGCGAACACGCGCTGCGGTTGCGGCAGTCTGCGGCGGTGCCGGGGCGGCCGGGCGCCGGCTGACCGCACCGCGCTCGGCCGCCGGTGGCGGCGGAGCGCCGGGCGCCCTC
>NZ_JBHWZJ010000491.1:0-4398 GCF_042728415.1 Streptomyces sp. NPDC060198
GCCGACGACAGGGCCGGACGGGCCGCATGGCGGCCGCCGGACGGCCCGCGGCCCCGGCCGGACGGGCCGCGCGACACCAGAAGTCCGCATACTGAACGGTCTTGTTCCGAGATATGAGATCACACTCGGGTTTCCCGAACGGGAATCGATACGATGACCGCATGGTTTCCCATGACGTGAGCGAAATGACGCCGGGCGCACTGCTCGTCGCGCGGCTGCACGTCGACCTGTGCAGGCTCTCCAGCGCGATCTGTCCCGGTCGCAGCCTGCCCACCGGGCCCACGGCCTGAGTACCGGCCCGAGCGCCCCACCCCACGTACCACCACCCGCGCGGGTGCTGAAACGCGCGCCACGCCACCCCGCTTCCGACAGGAGCCCACGCCATGGCCATCGAGGTCCGCATCCCCACCATCCTTCGCACCTACACCGACGGCGCCAAGGCGGTCGAAGGCAGCGGTGAGACCCTCGCCGACCTCTTCAACGACCTGGAGACCCGGCACAACGGCATCCGTGCGCGCATCGTCGACGGCGAACAGCTCCGCCGGTTCGTGAACGTCTACCTCAACGACGAGGACGTCCGCTTCCTCGACGGCATCACGACCAAGCTCAGCGACGGCGACAACGTCACCATCCTCCCGGCCGTCGCCGGCGGCATGCGCTGATGCGGTACGACTCCGCGCTGGCGGCCGTGGGCAACACCCCACTGGTGCGCCTCCCGAGGCTCTCGCCCTCCGACGACGTGCGGATCTGGGCCAAGCTGGAGGACCGCAACCCCACCGGCTCGATCAAGGACCGCCCCGCGCTCCACATGGTCGAACAGGCGGAGAAGGACGGGCGGCTGCGCCCCGGCTGCACCATCCTGGAGCCGACCAGCGGAAACACCGGCATCTCGCTCGCCATGGCGGCCAAGCTCAAGGGCTACCGCATCGTCTGCGTCATGCCGGAGAACACGTCCCAGGAACGGCGCGACCTGCTCGCCATGTGGGGAGCCGAGATCGTCTCCTCACCGGCGGCCGGCGGCTCCAACACGGCCGTCCGGGTCGCCAAGGAGCTCTCCGCCGAACACCCGGACTGGGTGATGCTCTACCAGTACGGCAACCCGGACAACGCGGGCGCCCACTACGCCACCACCGGACCCGAGATCCTCGCCGACCTCCCGTCCCTCACGCACTTCGTCGCGGGCCTCGGCACCACAGGCACCCTCATGGGCGTCGGCCGGTACCTCCGCGAGCAGAAGCCGGACGTCCGAATCGTCGCCGCCGAGCCCCGCTACGACGACATCGTCTACGGACTCCGCAACCTCGACGAGGGCTTCGTACCCGAGCTGTACGACGCCTCCGTGCTGACCACCCGCTTCTCGGTCGGCTCCGCGGACGCGGTCGCCCGTACCCGTGAACTCCTCCAGCAGGAAGGCATCTTCGCCGGTGTCTCCACCGGGGCCGCGCTCCACGCGGCCATCGGCGTCGGCCAGAAGGCCGTCAAGGCGGGGGAGAGCGCGGACATCGTCTTCGTCGTCGCCGACGGCGGCTGGAAGTACCTCTCGACCGGCGTCTACACGGCCCCGACCACGGAGGCCGCCATCGAGACCCTGCACGGGCAGCTCTGGGCCTGACCGCCCCGCACCCCCGGCCCGTGACGCCGACGCCCACACCCCGGGGCGTCGGCGTTCCGCGTTCGGCGGCGCAGACGGCCGGCGGCTTCGGCCCTCTGGAGGCTCCGAGAATTCCGGGAGTCCGGGGGTCTGGGGGTACGGGCCGCGCCGCCGGGTCCTACGGACACCGCCCGCCCGCTACCCCAGCCCCCGCACCCGCCCCCACAGCTCCGCGTCCACCCGGCCCACCCGCCGCCGGAAGCCGCCCACCGCGACATCCCGCAGCTCGTTCGTCTCCAGGAAGCTGCGCCGCCCCTGCGCGTCGTCCACCGTTCCGGCCGGCAGCGCGATCACCCCCGGCCGCTCCTCGTGATGCTTGCTGGTGATCTTCGCGACGACCGCGCGATCGCTCCGCACCGACAGCACCAGGCACGGCCGGTCCTTCGACCCCGGCCCGTCCTCGTACGGCACCTCGGCCCACCAGATCTCGCCCGGCTCCGGCAACCGGCCCGCCCCGCGGCCCCGCCCCGGCTCCGGCGTGCCGCCGGCCGGCCTGCCCGGCGGCCTCGTCCGGCCACCCGGGCGACGCCCCGTACCCCGCGCGCCGCCCCGGCGCCGCGCACCGCTCCGGCCCCTGCCGTCCACCACCGACGCCACCAGTGCCAGCACGACCAGGACGGCCAGAATCACCCACCAGTACGTTTCCATCCCCCGACCGTACCGGCGCCCAACCCGCCACCCCAGGCCCCCGCCACCACCTCCCGCACGAACGGGCGCGCGGCCGAAGTCCCCCCGGCTTCCATCGAACCGGTGACAGCACAGGTGAGTTCCCCCACAACGGCAGGCCGCAAAGGAGCGACCAGGAGATTCGCGCCTTACGCTCGACGGACCGCAACCCCGAACCCCATCCGCCGCACCGCCGCCACGTCTCGGAGGTTCACGCTCCATGAAGCTCACCGTCGTCGGCTGCTCCGGCTCCTTCCCGTCCGCGGGATCGGCCTGCTCGAGCTACCTCGTAGAGGCCGACGGCTTCCGGCTGCTGCTCGACATGGGCAACGGTGCCCTCGGCGAGCTCCAGCGCCACGTCGGCCTGTACGACCTCGACGCCGTCTTCCTCAGTCACCTGCACGCCGACCACTGCATCGACATGTGCGCGTACTTCGTGGTGCGCTACTACCCGAACAACGGCACCCGCCCCGCCGCGCTCCCCGTGTACGGCCCCGAGGGCACCGAGCGCCGGCTGACCACGGCCCACGCCGACACCCCCTCCGAACACGCCATGGGCGAGGTCTTCGACTTCCGCACGCTCAAAGCCGGCTGGTTCGAGATCGGCCCCTTCACCGTCCGTACCGAGAAGCTCTGTCACCCCGTGGACACCTTCGGCATCCGCATCGAGCACGGCGGCCGCTCCCTCGCCTACTCCGGTGACACCGGAGCCTGCGACGCCCTGGACGAACTCGCCGAGGACGCCGACCTCTTCCTCTGCGAAGCATCGTTCATCCACGGCAAGGAGGACATTCCAGACCTCCACCTCAACGGCCGGGAAGCCGGGGAGTGCGCCGCCCGCGCCCGCGCCGGACGGCTCGTACTCACCCACATCCCGCCGTGGACCGATGCCGAACGCAACATCGAGGACGCCCGCGAGGTCTACGCCGGCCCGGTCGAACTCGCCGTACCGGGCGCCGTCTACGAAATCTGAGCGGCCCTGACCCCGCCCGGCCACCACCCGGGGTCAGGCTCTGCGGCCCCGACCGCCCAGCGCCATCCGGTTCCAGGTGTGCCGGCGCCCGCGGACCGCCACGGAATACGCGTACAACAGCTCCGGATCACCCATCCCCGGCAGGAACGCGTCCCCGATGTGATGGGCATCCACCCCGATCTCCTTGGCGTTCAGGGCCAGCTGGGGCACCACGTCCGTGTGCGCGCCCTCCTGGCTCGTACCGATCGCCCCCATCACCACCGCCCCCGCGTCCTGCACCGCGGCCACCGCCTCGGCCGCCAGCTCCTTCGTGACCCCCGGCATCGTCCCCGGCAGCGGCAGCACCACCCCGTCCGCCCCGGCGTCCACCAGTGCCGTCAGCCGCGCCGCCGTCAGCCGCTCCGGACGGCCCGCGTGATGCATCTTGCCGCTCCAGAGCGCCACCTCGTCGCCGAGGCCGTTGCGCAGCTCCTCGGTCACCCGCGCCAGCCCCTCGTACGAGCCTCCGGTCCCCGGATTCGCCGTCAGACAGAGCAGCGCCGCCCCCATCCCCACCAGCCGCCTCGCGAACTCCGGCTTCGCCCGCCGGATCTCCGGCACGTCCCCCGGCTCCAGATTGATCCCGACCGGCCGCCCGAGACACTTCGCCAGCTCCGCGACCGACGTGAAGGAACCGAGCCCCGGCAGCACCAGGCGCTCCCCGTCCCAGGCGCGTTCGATCAGGTTCAGCACCACGATGTCCGCGCCGAAGGCCGCCATCAACTCGGCGTTGTGCACGCCGTTGTCACCGGGGTGGGCGGAGAGCACCGCCCGGTCCGCGAACACCTCCGCCACCATCGTCCGCCCCTCGGCGGCGGCCACCGAAGCGGTCAGCTTCCGCCCGCGCAGGGCGGCGAGCTGCTCACGGTCGAGATCGAGGATGCGGGGCGTCACGGAAGTCATGGCAGGAGCCTAGGCGGTACAGGGGCAAAAGGTGCGAAACGCACAGGGGGAGGCCCCCGGACCGCGCGCGGGCCGGGGGGCGGGGGGGGGGGGGGGCCGGGGGGCGGGGGTGCGCGCGCCGCTAAATAGTGTCGTCCCGCGCGATATCCATCACCACCGCCACGGG
>NZ_JBHWZJ010000492.1:0-4396 GCF_042728415.1 Streptomyces sp. NPDC060198
GTACCGGAAGGCGGACCGGGAGGTCAGCCCAGGTCGGCGGTGATGCGGGCGATCGCCTCGTCGACGGTGAGCTCCTCGCGCTCGCCGGTGCGGCGGTCCTTGAGCTCGACGACGCCTTCGGCGGAGCGGCGGCCGGCGACGAGGATGGTCGGCACGCCGATCAGCTCGGCGTCGGTGAACTTCACGCCCGGGGAGACACCGGCGCGGTCGTCGACCAGCACCCGGGCGCCCGCCGCCTTCAGCTTCTCGGAGACCTCCAGGGCCAGCTCGGTCTGGAGCGCCTTGCCCGCGGCGACGACGTGCACGTCGGCCGGGGCGATCTCGCGGGGCCAGCACAGGCCCTTGTCGTCGGCGGTCTGCTCGGCGAGGGCGGCCACCGCGCGGGAGACGCCGATGCCGTAGGAGCCCATCGTCACGCGGACCGGCTTGCCCTGCTGGCCGAGGACGTCGAGGTTGAAGATGTCGGCGTACTTGCGGCCGAGCTGGAAGATGTGGCCGATCTCGATGGCACGGTCCACCTGGAGGCCGGCGCCGCACTCCGGGCACGGGTCGCCCGCCTCGACGACGACGACGTCGAGGTAGTCGTCCACCTCGAAGTCGCGGCCCACGACGACGTTCTTCGCGTGCTTGCCGTCCTTGTTGGCGCCGGTGATCCAGGAGGTGCCGGCGGCGACGCGGGGGTCGGCGATGTAGCGGACCTTCTCCAGGCCCTGCGGGCCGACGTAACCGCGCACCAGGTCGGGGCGGCCCACGAAGTCCTCGGCGGTGACCAGCTCCACCACGGCCGGGGCCAGGTGCTCGCCGAGCTTGCCGAGGTCGACCTCGCGGTCGCCGGGGACGCCCACGGCGACGATCTCGCCGTCGACCTTGACCAGGAGGTTCTTCAGGGTGGCGGAGGCCGGGACGCCGAGGTGGGCGGCGAGGGTCTCGATGGTCGGGGTGTCGGGGGTGTCCAGCTCCTCGACCGGGCCGTGCGCCGCACCGTCGACGGCGGTGGCCTTGAAGGTCACGGCCTCGGTGTTGGCGGCGTAGTCGCAGTTCGGGCAGTCGACGAAGGTGTCCTCGCCGGCGGGCGCCGGGGCGAGGAACTCCTCGGAGGCGGAGCCGCCCATGGCGCCGGAGACCGCGGAGACGATGCGGTGGTCGAGGCCGAGGCGCTCGAAGATCCGGATGTACGCGGCGCGGTGCAGCCGGTACGCCTCGGCCAGGCCCTCGTCGGTGGTGTCGAAGGAGTACGAGTCCTTCATCTGGAACTCGCGGCCGCGCAGCACACCGGCGCGGGGGCGGGCCTCGTCGCGGTACTTGGTCTGGATCTGGTACAGGATCACCGGCAGGTCCTTGTAGGACGAGCACATGTCCTTGACGACCTGGGTGAAGATCTCCTCGTGGGTGGGGCCGAGGAGGTAGTCCGCGCCCTTGCGGTCCTTGAGGCGGAAGAGCAGGTCGCCGTACTCGTCGTACCGGCCGCTCGCCTCGTACGCCTCCTTGGGCAGCAGCGCGGGGAGCAGCACCTCCTGGCCGCCGATGGCGTCCATCTCCTCGCGGACGACGCGGGTGATGTTCTCCAGGACCTTCTTGCCGAGCGGCAGCCAGGACCAGATACCGGCGGCGGTGCGGCGGACGTAACCGGCCCGGACGAGCAGCTTGTGGTTGAGCGTCTCGGCGTCCGCCGGGTCGTCGCGCAGTGTCTTGATCATCAATCGGGACATGCGCTGGACCTGGGCCATGATGAACTCCTGCTCGACTGTGTCTACCGGGGGGACGCCCCCGGACCCCCGAAGGTGATGGGCCCGAGATTAGCCGGGCGGCGGGTGCGGGCGGAAATCCATTCAGATTCCGCGGCGCAGTGGCAGCGGGGCTCCCATGACGGCGTACGGCAGCGGGGCGCTCGGGAAGACCACCTGACGGGCGAGGTCGCGGTAGCCGAGAGAGCGGTAGAGACCGCGCGCGGGACTGTCGGTGTCGATGGCCGACAGGATGGAGCGCGGCTCGGTGGCGGAGTCGGTCAGCCCGGTGATGAGGGCGCGGCCGATGCCGTGCTGCTGGAAGCCGGGGTGGACGTGGAGTTCGGTGATGACGAAGGAGTCGTCCAGCCACTCCTCGGTGCCCCGCTCGCGGAGGTAGGGCTCGACCACCCCCGACCACCAGTGGCCGCGATCGTTGGGCAGTCCGTAGACGAAGCCGAGCAGCCGTCCCGAAGGGGAGGTGGCGCCCAGCGCGCGGGCGCCGGGGAGGGTGAGGTGGCGCAGCACGATCTGGCGGCGTACGGCGATCTCCGGGGCGTCGAGCCCGAAGGCGAGGGCCTGCACCTGGAGCGCCTCGTCCACGCGGGACGCGAGGTCGAGCGGCCCGATCAGGGGTGGTTCGCTGAGGTCTCCGGGAAAGTGCGGCATGGCACGGGAGACTACTCCGGCCGCCCGGGAGGGCCCCGGGGGGCCGGAGCCCGTCCTCGGCCGTGCTTCAGTGCTCCCGGGCGCCCGGTTCCTCGGCCACGGGGAGCTTCTCCCCCGCCTCGACGGGCAGGTGGAGGCGGTTCTGCCGGGGCGGCATGGGGCA
Organism: Streptomyces sp. NPDC060198; assembly: GCF_042728415.1. Classification (NCBI taxonomy): domain Bacteria; kingdom Bacillati; phylum Actinomycetota; class Actinomycetes; order Kitasatosporales; family Streptomycetaceae; genus Streptomyces; species Streptomyces sp. NPDC060198. Next base: position 2,557 of record NZ_JBHWZJ010000492.1, read on the forward strand.
GTTGTACTGGTCGGAGAAACCGCAGGGCGGTACGAAGGCGCGGTTGAAGTCGAGGGTGACCCGGTCGCTTCCGGTCTCGTGCGGGACGAAGAGGAAGCGTCCGGCGCCGTAGGTGGAGTCGCCGTTGGTGGGATCGCCGAAGACCAGCAGCAGGGTGCCGTCGTCGTCGAAGGCGCTCAGGGTGTAATCGGTGCCGTCCACGGTCAGCGCGATGTCGCCGGGGACGACCAGGTCGCGGGTGCCGCCGTTGTCGCGGATGTGCTCGAACGCGACCTTGCGGGCGCCTTCGACGGGCGTGTAGGCGGCGTCGAGCACCCAGGCAGGGTCGTACGGGAAGGTGTCGATCCGCTCGAAGGAGCGGATCGCGGGCGCCTCGGCGTCCCAGAAGCGAAGGAAGTGTTCGGGGGCTCCGCTGACCGGTTCGGTCCGCTCCACGACGGTCACCGTGACGCTGCCGGGCAGGCCCTCGGCGGCGGCGACGGGGTCGGGGACCTCTCCGGGCCCCATCGGGCGGGTCTCCACCAGGGCCAGGTTGCCGGTGGGCGCGGTGACCGAGGCGTGGCGCTCCTCGCGCCACGCCTCCCAGGCCGCACGGGCATCCGCCCCCGCCGGGGCGGCGGTGGCGGGCGGGGCGGCGTGGTCGTCTGCGGGGGGCGCGGTCTCGGTCATCGGCGTGCTCATTCGCGTCGGAGGGCGTCGGCGTTCCGGACGTGCCGGCCGGCGGCCCTCAGCGGTCCCCCCTGCCGACTATAGGTCGGCCGGACGGCGCCCACCGCACGGCCGGTGCACGAGGCGCGGCCGTCGTCGGGACCGGTACGCGCGGCCGGGCGGGGCGCCCGGGGCCGGGCGTCAGAACAGGACGCTCATGAAGGCCCCGGTCTCCCGGAAGCCGACCCTGGTGTACGCCCTGCGGGCTGCGGTGTTGAAGTCGTTGACGTACAGGCTGACCAGCGGGGCCACGTCGGCGAGCGCGTGGTTGAGCACGGCGGACATCCCGGTCTCGGAGAGGCGCAGGCCGCGGAATTCCGGGGCGACCCAGACCCCCTGGATCTGGCAGGCGCGGTCGGTCGCCGCGCCGATCTCGGCCTTGAAGACGACCTTGCCGTCGTCGATGCGGGCGAACGAGCGGCCCGCGCCGATGAGTTCGGCGACCCGTGCCTGGTAGAGCAGTCCGCCGTCGCCCGCGAGCGGGGAGACCCCGACCTCCTCGGTGAACATCGCCACGCAGGCGGGCAGGATCACGTCCATCTCGTCCTTGCGGATACGGCGGACGTACGGATCGGGCTCCACGGTGGTGGAGGGGCGGTCGGTGACCATCAGCGGCTGGTTGGCGCGGACCTCGCGGGCGGGCCCCCAGCCGGGTTCGAGCAGGCGCCACAGCAGCGTGGTGGGCTCGACCGGGCCGACGATGGAAGAGCAGCGGCGCCCGGCCCTGCGGGCGCGGTCCGCGAAGGCGCGTACGGCCTCGGGCCCCGCACAGATGGGGACGAGGTTGGCACCGGAGTAGCAGAGCGAGCGGAGCATCCCGTCCGCGTACCAGCCCCACATCTCGCCGCCGAGGCGCCAGGGGTCGAGCCCGGCGATCTGGACACGGGAGGTCACGAAGGCGTTGGCCACGGGATCGCTCTCCAGAATGGCCAGAGCGGCGCCGAGGTCACTGGGTTCGAGGACCCGGGTGGTGGTGTGCGTCAACACGAGGGGGCCTCACCATACGGTCTGCTGATTTCCGCACTGTACCCAACAAGGCTGTGGGGCGCCGCCCGCATCCGAAGGCCGGGCAGCGGACCGCACGGAGCCGGCCGCGGGAACGCCGCCGCGCCCCGCCCGGACGGTGTCGTCC
>NZ_JBHWZJ010000493.1:0-4382 GCF_042728415.1 Streptomyces sp. NPDC060198
GCCCACCTCACGGGCCGGCGCTCAGCCGGCCGGGGTGAACCGCACCGGCAGGGACTCCGGCCCCCGCGTGAAGACGCCACGCTCCACCGGGGTGAAGCCGTCCGCCAGGCGCAGGTCCGGCATCGCGTCCAGGAGTTGACCGACGCCCGTCTCGACCTCGGCCTTGGCGAGCAGCGCGCCGACGCAGAAGTGCCGGCCCAGAGCGAAGGCCAGGTGGTCGGCGGCGGCCGAGAAGGCGGTGGTGCTGGTGAGATCCGTACGGAAGAGATCGAAGCGGTCCGGGTCGCGGTAACGGGTGTCGTCGCGGCCCGCGGAGCCGATGAGGCAGGTGACCGTCGCCCCCGCCGGTACCGTGCCGCCGCTGAGCTCCACCTCCCGCGCCGTCTGGCGCATGATCATGTGGACGGGCGGGGTGTGGCGCAGCGTCTCGGCGAAGGCCCGGTCGATCAGCGAGCGGTCCTCGCGGACGGCGGCGAGCTGGTCGGGGTGGGCGAGAAGGTTGGCGAAGACCGAGGCGATGGCCTTGTCGGTGGTCTCGCCGCCGGCCGCGAGCAGCAGGCTGCAGAACGCCTTGATGTCCTCGTCGCTCATGCGCACCCCGTCGACCTCCGCCGTGCAGAGCGCGGAGAGCAGGTCGTCGCCCGGTTCCTCCCTGCGCCGCTGGATGACCGGGATCATGTACGCGGCGAATTCCTGCCGGGTCCGCTCGCCCGCCGCTGCGACCTCCGGGTCGCCCGCGAGGTTGCCGAGGAAGGCGATGACGGAGGTGTACCAGCCGTGGAAGCGGTCGTGGTCCGCCCGGTCGAGGCCGAGCATGTCGGCGATGACCAGGACCGGGAAGCGGGTGGCGAAGTCGGTGACGAGATCGGCTTCACCGGTGTGCCGGAAGGCGTCGATCAGTTCGCGGGCGTTGCGCTCGATGACCGGGAGGAACTTCTCCTGGAGGTCCGAGCCCCGGAACGCGGGGGCGACCAGTGCCCGCCGGACGGCGTGGTCACGGCCGCCGAGCTGGAGAATGGTCCGGCCGTGGACGGGTTCGAGCTGCCAGTCGTAGTTCTCGGTGGTGAACTCCTGGGCCCTGTCCCGGAAGACCCGCTCGACGTCCTCGTACCGGGAGACGAGATAGCTGCCGGTCGCCTCGTGCCGGATCAGCGGGGCCTGTTCGCGCATGATCCGGTAGGCCCCGTAGGGGTCGGCGGCGAAGGCGGGCGAGAGAATGTCCGGCAGTGACGACGCGGGCGATGCGTGCGGCTCGCGCGGGGCAGCGTTCATGGAATGCTCCTCGGTCGTGGACGGACGGTCATCGGCGTCCAGGCTATTGACCGATCACCCGCTCCCGGCACCCTTGGGGAAGACCCGATGACCACCACCGCCTCCGGCACCCGGCGCCCGTCCGTCCTCTTCGTCACCGATCTGGCGTACGAGGCGCGCGGCCGGCGCTACTGCGACGAGGACATCTTCCTCACCTCGCGTCTCCGCGCCCGCTTCGACCTCGCGCTCTGCCACCCCCGGGACGCGGCGGCGCTGCTGGACCGCTTCGACGGTGTGGTGGTGCGCAACAGCGGCCCGGTGCTGCACTACCCCGAGGCGTACGAGGCGTTCCGGCGGCGGGCGCTGGAGCTGGGGATACCGGTCTACAACGCGCTGGACGGCAGCGGTGACATGGCGGGCAAGCAGTACCTCGTGGACATGGACCGGGCCGGGCTGCCGGTGATCCCGACCGTGGACCGCGCCGCCGATCTGGGGCTGCTGCCCGAGGCGGAGTCGTACGCCGTGAAGCCGAAGCTGGGCGCGGACTCGGAGGGGCTGCGCTTCGTGTCCCGGCCCGAGCTGGACCCTGCCGACGACGGCACCCTGCTGGTGCAGCCGCGGATCGACTTCCTGCACGAGGTCTCCTTCTACTTCGTGGACCACGACTTCCAGTACGCGCTGTACGCCCCCGCCCCGGAGCGGCGCTGGGTGCTGGAGCCGTGGCGGGCGAGCGCTGCGGACCTGGAATTCGCCCGTACGTTCGTGGAGTGGAACACCCTCAGTCACGGCATCCAGCGCGTGGACGCCTGCCGGACGGCGGAGGGCGGGCTTCTTCTGGTCGAGCTGGAGGACCTCAACCCCTTCCTCTCGCTCGACCGGGTGTCCGAGGAGGTGCGGGACGGCTTCGTGAGCCGGATGGCCGAGTCGGTGGCGGCGATCCTGGCTTGACTCGTCCGGCTCCGCCCGGCATGCGGGCGAACGGGGCCGGTGTGAGGGTGCGAGGGTGACCACAGCCAGCAGCGAGACCGCTCCCGTGGCGCCGAGCGCCGCCGCACCGCCGCCCGTCCTCGATCCTCGCCGCCGCAACATCGTCTTCGCGACGATCGTGCTCGGAATCCTCCTCGCGGCGCTGGACCAGACGATCGTGGGTACGGCGCTTCCGACGATCGTGTCGGACCTCGGCGGTGCGGCGCACATGTCCTGGGTGGTCACCGCCTACCTGCTCGCCGAGACCGTCGCCACGGTACTGGTCGGCAAGTTCGGTGACCTGTTCGGGCGCAAACTCGTCTTCCAGGTCTCGGCGATCGTCTTCATCACCGGCTCGTTCCTCTGCGGCCTCGCCTCCAACATGCTGCTGTTGATCATCTGGCGCGGCGTCCAGGGGATCGGCGCGGGCGGGCTGATGGTGACCTCGATGGCGCTGATCGCCGATGTGATCCCGTTGCGCGAACGCGGCAAGTACCAGGGTGCGATCGGGGCCGTGTTCGGAGTGTCGACCGTCGTCGGCCCCCTGCTCGGCGGGGTGTTCACCGACCATCTGACCTGGCGCTGGGCGTTCTACGTCAACGTGCCGATCGCGATCGTGGTGGTCATCGCGGCGGCCCGGAACATCCCGTCCGTACGGGCCGTCGGCAAGCCGGTCATCGACTACCTGGGCATCGCCCTGGTGGCGGTGGGGGCCAGCGCCCTGATCCTCGGGACGAGCTGGGGCGGGAACGAGTACGCCTGGGGCTCCCCCATGATCATCGGCCTCTTCGTCGGCGGCCTCGTGGCGCTCGCCCTGTTCGTGCGGGTGGAGAGCCGGGCCAAGGAGCCGATGCTGCCGATGCGGCTGTTCCGCAACCCCGTCTTCACGGTCTGCGCGATCCTGAGCTTCATCGTCGGCTTCGCGATGCTCGGGGCCATGACCTTCCTGCCCACGTACCTCCAGTACGTGGACGCGAACTCGGCGACGATCTCCGGCGTGCGGACGCTCCCGATGGTCGTCGGTCTCCTGATCGCCTCGATCTTCAGCGGCAACACCGTCAGCAAGACGGGTCGGTACCGGATCTTCCCCATCGTGGGCTCGCTGGTGATGGCGGCCGGGCTGTACCTGATGTCCCTGATGGGCCCGGACAGCGGGGTGTTCCTGGAGTCGGTGTACATGTTCGTGCTCGGCCTCGGCATCGGGCTGTCCATGCAGGTGCTGACGATCGCCGTGCAGAACACCGTGGACTACTCGGACCTGGGTACGGCCACCTCGGGCGTGACCTTCTTCCGTACCCTCGGCAGCTCCTTCGGCACGGCGGTCTTCGGCACCATCTACGCCAACTCACTCGGCCCGAACCTCCAGCAGGGGGTGGCCGAGGCGGCGAGGGCGGGCGGTGATCCGGCGACGCTGAACGCGGCCTCGCAGAACCCGCTGAGCCTGCACGCCCTGCCCGACGCGCAGTCCGCGCCTCTCGCGCAGGCCTACGCGGACACCATCCACACCGTCTTCCTCTGGACGGTACCGGTGGCGCTGATCGGGTTCGTGGTGGCGCTGTTCCTGAAGGAGGTCAAGCTGCGGGACTCGGCGCGGGCCGGTTCGACCGACATGGGCGAGGGCTTCGCCCAGCCCATGAGCGGGAACCCGGACCGGGTCCTGGAGTTCTCGGTGGCCAAGATCCTCCACGGCGCCCGCCCGGACACGGCACGGCGGATCGTCGACGCGTCCGACACCCGGCTGGACATGGCGGGCGCCTGGGCCGTCATGCAGGTCGACCTGTTCACGCGGATGGTCGGGCACGCCGGTCTCGGGCTGATCGCGACCCGCCACCGGCTGCCTCCGGAGGTCCTGGTCCCGGTCTTCGACCGGATGATCGACGAGGGCTATCTGACCGGCGACGGACGCATCTTCCAGCACACCGCGGCGGGCCGCCGGGAGGCGGCCACGATCACCTCCGCCTGGGCCAGGTGGCTCAACGAACGGCTGGCGGAGGACGGCGCCCGGCCCGACGACCGGCAGCTGAGGGCGGCGGTCGACGTCATCGCCAAGCAGTTGCTCGCGGAGGACCTGGCGGCGGAACTCGCCCCGGCCCGCCGCAGCGACGCCCCCACCCCGGTGGGCGCGAGGGTCTGAGCCCGACCCGGCGGCGGCCCCCTCCCGGTCC
>NZ_JBHWZJ010000494.1:0-4379 GCF_042728415.1 Streptomyces sp. NPDC060198
GCGCTCAAGCACCGCACCATTCCCCCGCACATCAATCTGGAACGCGTCAACCCCGCCATCGACCGGGACTCCTCGCCGTACGAGATCCCCGACCGGGTCACCGCGTGGCCGGCGCACGAGGGACCGGCCCGGGCCGGCGTGAACTCCTTCGGCTTCGGCGGCACCAACGCGCACCTGGTCCTGGAGGAGGCGCCGGAGCGCGCACCCGGCCACCCGGTGGCCGCCGCGCCGGAGCGCGGCTGGACCATCCTCCCCCTGACCTCGCGCCACCCCGACGCACTCCCGCAACTGGCAGAGGGGGTCCGCGGCGAACTCGCGGGCGAGCGCGGTCCGGCGGTCTCCCTCGCCGACCTCGGCCACACCCTCGCGCACCGCCGCCAGCACCTGGAGTCCAGGCTCTCGGTCGTCCACTCCTCCCGCGAGTCCCTGGACCAGGCTCTGGCCGCGCACCTCCGGGGGGAGACACACCCGCGGGTGGTGCGGTCCAAGCAGCTCGATCCCCAGGACCGCCGCCTGGTCCACGTGTTCACCGGCATGGGCCCGCAGTGGTGGGGCATGGGACGCGGGCTGCTGGCGAGCGAGCCGGTGTTCCGGGACACGGTCGCCGCGTGCGACCGGGAGATCAGGAGAATCGCGGGCTGGTCGCTCCTCGACGAGATGACGGCCGACGAGGACCGGTCCCGGATGGCGCAGACGTGGCTCGCGCAGCCGGCCAACTTCGCGGTGCAGATCGGGCTGGCGGCCCTGTGGCGTTCGTACGGCGTGCGTCCGGACGCGATCGTGGGGCACAGCACCGGGGAGATCGCGGCCTTCTACGAAGCGGGCGTCTACTCCCTCCAGGACGCGGTCGCCGTCGCCGTCCACCGCAGCCGCCTCCAGCACACCCTGGCCGGGGCGGGCACCATGCTCGCGGTCGGTCTGCCGGAGGCCGAGGCGGAGGACCGGGTGCGGCCCTTCGGGTCGCGGATCTCGGTGGCGGCCGTCAACAGCCCTGCTTCGGTCACCCTGGCCGGGGACGAGGACGCGCTCGACGAACTGGCGGTGTCGCTCCGGGGCGAGGAGGTGTTCGCCAAGTTCCTGGCGGTCGAAGTCCCCTACCACAGCGCCGCGATGGACCGGATCAAGGACGAACTGCTCGCCTCCCTGGCGGACATCACGCCTCGCCCTGCACGCGTCCCCCTCTACCTCACGGGTCAGGACGGTGTTGCCGAGGGCGTGGAACTGGACGCGGGGTACTGGTGGAGGAACGTCCGCGACCGGGTGCGATTCCGGGCCGCCGTGGACCGTCTCGCCGACGACGGTTTCCGGCTCTTCCTGGAGGTCGGCCCGCACCCGGTGCTCGGGCACGCGATCCGCGAGTGCCTGGAAGCCGGAGGCAGGACGGCCGTCTGTGTACCCTCGGTACGCCGCGCGGAGGACGAGGACGAGCGCTTCGCCCTGTCCCTCGCCACCCTGCACAACCTCGGTGTCCCCATCGCCTGGGACGTGCTCCATCCCGCGGGCGATACGGTGCCGCTGCCCCGCTACCCCTGGCGGCGCGACCGCCACTGGACGGAGCCGGACTCCGTCGCGCGGGTCAGGCTCGGCCTGCTCGACCACCCGCTGCTGGGCCGCAGGACCGGCCACACCGAACCCACCTGGCAGTCCAGGCTCGACACCGAGTCCCTGCCCTACCTTTCCGACCACCGCATCCAGGACACCGTGGTCTTCCCCGCGGCCGGCTATCTGGAAATGGCGGCCCAGGCCGTACGGACCCTCACCGGCGGCACCGACGTGGTGCTCGCCGACATCGCCCTGCGCAAGGCTCTCTTCCTCGCGGAGGACGAGGCCAGGACCGTGCGGCTCTCCCTGTCGCTGGAGAACGGGGACTTCACCGTCGCGACCGCCCCCGCCGGCCCGGACGCGGAACGCGCGGTGCACGCGAGCGGGGTGGTCCGCTCCGCGCAGCGGCGCTCGGCCGGACCCGCACTGGACGCCGACGCGATCAGGCGACGGAGTACCCGCCGGCTCGGCGCCGAGGAGTGCTACGCAGGACTGGCCGCCCTGGGCTACCACTACGGCCCCGCGTTCCAGGCGATCGAGGAGGTCTGGATCGGCACCGACGAGGTGCTGGCACGGGTCCGGCCCCCTGCGGCGATCGGTGACGAAGCCTCCCGCCACCACATTCACCCGGTGCTGCTGGACGCCTGCTTCCAGAGCCTGCTGACGCCCCAGATCCTGCTCGGGGAGGCGTCCTCGCGGGGCACCGGCATCAGGCTGCCGCTCTCCCTCGACGAGATGAGCCTCTCCCCCGTCGGTGACCGTCCGCTCTGGGTGCACGGCACGGTGTCGCGCAGCGACGGCGACGAGCTCGTCGGAGACCTCGCGTTGTACGCGCAGGACGGCACGGCGCTCGGCCGGTTACGCGGTTTCCGCGCGGCCGACGTGGAGAAGGCGTCGGCCGCGGTCTCCCGGAGCACCATCGACTCCTGGCTCGCCGAACCCGCCTGGATCGACCGTCCGTGGAACGAGGTCGTCGAAGACGGCGCCGCCCCGACGGGACCGGGAGCGCAGGACTGGCTGGTCCTCGCGGACTGCGGCGGCCTCGGCGACGCCTTCGCCGCGCTGGTGACCGCGCGGGGGGACCGCTGCCGCGTGGTGCGGGTCGGCGCCTCGCAGGGCCGGCTTCCCGGGGGCGGATTCACCGTCGCGCCCGAGTCCGCCGAGCAGTTGGAGCGGCTCTTCGCGGACCTGGACCGGGACGGCGCTCCCTTCGCCGGCACGGTCGTCCACCTGTGGAACCTCGACCTGCCGGAGCTCGCGGCCTGCGAGCGCAAGGGCCTGGCGCGGGCCGCGGGGACCGGTGCGTACTCCCTCGTCGCACTCGCCAGGATTCTCGCCGCACGGCGTACCGGCGGCCGGCTCCACGTGGTCACCCGGGGCGCGCAGCCCGTGTCGCCGGGTGGGACGGTCGAGCCGCTGGCGGCACCCGCCTGGGGCGTCACCCGGGTGCTGCGCCACCAGGAGCTGGCTGGACACCGCGGCAAACTGGTCGACCTGGACCCGGCGCGGGAGCCCGGTGCGCCCGGTCTGAACGCCGACGCCGAGGCCCTGCTGCGCGAGTTCCTCACCGACGACGAGGAGGAGATCGGTCTGCGGGGCGACCGCCGCGCGACCAGCCGTCTCCTCCCCGCCGAGGGGCTGACCCATCCCCTGCCGCTGAGGCTGCGCGCGGACGGAAGCTATCTGGTCACGGGCGCGTACGGGGCGCTGGGCCGGCTGCTGTGCCGGACGCTGGTGAAGCGGGGGGCCCGCCGGCTGATCCTGATGGGCCGCACCCCGGTTCCGCCGCGCCGGGAGTGGCCGGCGACCGACCCGGCCACCGCCCAGGGCAGAGCCGTGGCGCTCCTGCGCGAGCTGGAGGCCCTCGGCGCGCACCCGGCCCCGGCACAGGTGGACGTGACCGACGAGGACGCGCTCACCGGCTGGCTCGACGCGTACCGGCGCGGAGGCGGTGCACCGGTGCGCGGGGTGTTCCATCTCGCCGGGCAGGTACGCGACACGCTGGTCACCGACATGGACCGGGTCACCTTCGACGCCGTGCTGGAACCGAAGGTGATGGGCGCGTACCTCCTCGACCGGCATCTGCGGGACGAGCCGCTCGACCACTTCGTGCTCTTCGCCTCGATCGCCTCCCTGCTGACGACCGCCGGCCAGACCAACTACGCCGCCGGCAACGCCTTCCTGGACGCGCTGGCGCACCGGCGGCGGGCCCAGGGGCTGCCCGCGCTGAGCCTGGACTGGGGACCGTGGGCGACGGGCATGATCGAGGAGCTCGGCCTGGTCGACCACTATCTGCACAGCCGGGGAATGAGTTCGCTGTCCCCGGACGCCGGGATGAGCGTGCTGGAACGGGTCATCGGGCAGGACCGGGCCCAGCTGCTGGTGGCGACGGTCGTCGACTGGCAGACGTTCCTGGCCTGGTACGACTCGCCTCCGCCGCTGGTCTGCGAACTCGCCGCGAACGCCCGCGAGCAGGTGTCCGAGGAGGGCGACGGCTTCCTCGACACCTTCCGGCGGGCCGGCGAGAGAGAACGCCGCTCCCTCGTGGTCGAACGGTTCACCTCGCTCACCGGCACCGTGCTGCGTACGGCGCGGGAGGAGATCGACCCGGCCGCCGGACTGGGCGGCCTCGGGCTCGACTCGCTGCTCGCGATGGAACTCAGGGCCAGGGTTCAGGCCGATCTGGGGATCGCCCTGTCGAGTCGGCCTTCGCACCGCTGCTGGTGGAACCCGTCGACCTCACCGACAGTCTCAGCCACCAGCTGGAAACCAGCGGGGAACTGTGGCAGCTGCGCGAATACGCGGCACTGCGCTCGCTCTACCACCTCAAAGAGGCC
>NZ_JBHWZJ010000495.1:0-4318 GCF_042728415.1 Streptomyces sp. NPDC060198
CCCCCAGGTCATGCCTTCGACAGGGGGACACAGTCATGCCGGGCCCGGAGGCCAGCGGCCCCGTTGCAGGACCGCGAAAAACATAACGGGGACGGCAGTGCCCCATTCGCCGTACTCCGATCGCGGGAGATGCGACGCGCTCCTAGCGTGTCGGACATCGAGACGTATTCCCTCGTGCTTCACGCGTCGCGGAAACCGGTTCCGCGGATACGCCTCGGTCCCCGGAGGCTCACATGCGCGCGATACGTGTCGCACCCCTTGCCCTGTCCGGCGCCACCGCTCTCCTCCTCGCGTCCCCCGCCGCCCACGCCGCCCAGGACGGGGGAAGTCCGTCGCCGTTCACCCCCACCGTCACCCCCTCGGTCATCGCGCCGGGCGGCCAGGTCACGCTGGGCAGCGGGGGGTGCTCGGGCGGTACGACCGTCACCTCCGGAGTCTTCGACACCGCCCTCATCGCCGCCGGAAGCACCACGGCCATCGCCACGGTGGACCGGGACGCCCGGAAGGGTGCCATCTACGCGGTGACGTTCAAATGCGGCTCCAGCGGCGACGCGGAGAACGTCACCCTCACCGTCATGGGCGGTGCCACCACGAGTGCTTCCACCGCCGCCGCCGTCGCTCCTGTCGCCTCTGTCGCTCCCGTCACTCCCGTCACCCCGGTGATCGGCACCGCCACGGCTCTCACGACGGCGAACCCCACGTCTTCGGCCCCTGCCCCCGCGGGCGTCCAGGGCGGGCTGGGAGGGAGCATCGGGTCGCTCGACCACGGAGAACTCGCGGCGGGCGCGGCGCTCGTGCTGTCGGCTGCCGGCGGCACCGTCTTCTTCGTACGCCGTCGCGGCGCCGGCCGGCACTGACCGGCGCCCGGCCGGCAAGGCCCGGGGCAGGGACACGAGGTCTGCCACGAACGCCGGTCGCCCCGGGTCCGGACGCGGGACTCGGGGCGACGGGCCTATCGGGCCGGGCGGCGGGGACGGCCGCCTAGACGGCCGCATCGCTCGCCCGGCGACGGCGGACGACGAAGACGGCACCGCCGACGGCCGCGGCCGCCACCAGTGCGCCGCCGATCCGCGTTTCGGTGGATCCCGGTCCCATGGAGCCGCCGAGGCCGCCCTGGGCCCCGCGGCCGTCGAGCACGGTGAACCGCGCCGTCGCCACGGCGTCGTTGCTGCCGTTGCCGCCGTTGCCGAAGTCGTTGCCGTCGTTGTTGTTGCCGTTGTTGTTGTTGCTGTTGCCGTTGTTGCCGTTGCCGTTGCCGTTGTTGCAGCGCACCGACAGGTTGTAGTGCCCGGGGGTGGTGTCGTAACGGATGCGCGCGGTGGCGTACCCGGTGCGGCCCGCCGAAAGCTCGACCGTCGGGAACGCGTTCGACCACACCCGGCCGCCGCGGTTGCAGCCCTGAGCGCTGATCTGGAGCGTGGCGCCCTGGTGGACCGCGCGCGGGTTGACGGTGACGTTCACCGGGGCGGACGGGGCCGGGCCACCGCCGGCCGCGGCCAGCGAAGGGGCGAGTCCCACCGCCGCGAATGCCGTCGCGGTGACCGCGAGAGCGCGTGTAACACGCATCGTGTGAACCTCCAGCGGGACGCGCCCCGGAAGCCTCTCCTCCGGGATCGACCGAACGCGTCCCATGACGAACCCTCACCAGAACCGGGCCGCGTCGCATGTCGGCACCGTCGCTCCCGGCACGGCGACACGCCGGGCGGCCTGTGGCTCTACCTGACGGAGTCCCAGGTCACGGGCCGTCAGAATTTTTATCTGCCCATTACGCCGACGGGCAAGGCGACTGACCTGCGAGGACCGCTGGCCACCCGTTCGCCCCGCTCCGATCGCCGTCGCGTCCCCGCGCCCCTAGCGTGCCGAGCGTGGCGACGAAAGAGAGAACCGTGGGCCGGGACAACTGGAAGGTCCGGCGGACCAGACACACTCCCTGGGGGGCGGTCGCCCTGGTCATGCTCACCGGGATCGCGCTGATGAGGAACGGCGTGGACGTACCGGACGGGCCACCTCAGCCCGTCGCGGCCGCCCGCATCGACAGCACGCGGGACATCGACGACACCCCCGTGGAAGGGGAGCCGGTGCAGATGCTGCCGTACGCCCCCGCCGCCCGCGTCTCGATCCCCGCGATCAAGGTGGACGCCCCGATCGTGGACGTGGGCCTCGACCAGGACGGCTGGATCGCCGCGCCCGACCCGCAGGACAAGAATCTGGCGGGCTGGTACCAGAACGGCATCTCCCCGGGGCAGCGGGGCACGTCGGTGGTCGTCGGCCACGTGGACAACATGTCGGGGCCGGCCGTCTTCTACGGGCTCGGCGCCCTCACCAAGGGCGAGCACGTGGAGGTGACCCGCTACGACGGCAGGGTCGCGGTCTTCGAGATCTACGGCGTGGAGGTCTTCTCCAAGGCCGAGTTCCCCGGCCCCCGGGTGTACGGGGACACCGGCTACGCCGAGCTCCGGGTGATCACCTGCGGCGGGGGCTACTCGAAGGCTGCCGGGTACGACGGCAACGTCGTCGTCTTCGCCCGCCTGACGGAGACCCGCTGACCGTGGGCCGGCCGGAGTGCACCGGGCGGGGACGTCTCCGCCCGGTCCGCGCACGACGCCCGGCACCCAGGGTGCCCGGAGCGCTCAGGTGCGGTACGGCACCGTGAGCCGGTACCCCTCGTCGATCAGACGGGGCAGGTACACCGGGAGCGCATCGACGGTCTGCGAGCGGTTGCCCCCGGCGTCATGGGAGAGCACGACCACTCCGGGGGCCGCCCCGTCCAGCACCCGGCCGATGATCGCGTCGGTGCCGGGTGTCTCCCAGTCGAGCGTGTCCACCGTCCACGCCATCGGTTCCATGTTCAGCTCCGCGCCGATCTCGAAGGTGTTGCGGTTCCACGCCCCGTACGGCGCCCGGAACCAGAGCGGCGCCTCGCCGGCGGTGCGCTGGAGCACCTCGCTGGTCCGCTCGATCTCGTCCCTCGCCTCCGCCCGGCTCAGGCTGGTCATCAGAGGATGCGTCCAGGTGTGGTTGCCGATCACATGGCCGTCCTCGGCGATGGCACGCACCAGATCCCGGTTGTCGTTCGCCATCTCGCCGCACAGGAAGAACATGGCGTGCACCTGGTACCGGCGCAGGGTGGCCAGAATCTGCGGCGTGTAGAGCGGATCGGGGCCGTCGTCGAAGGTGAGCACCATCGCGCGGCCGAGGTCAGGCAAGTCCTCGAAGGGCCGGGTGCGTACGGGCGGCCGCGCGGGCCGACGGCGGGGTGCGGCCTCGGCGGCCTGGCCGACCATGGGCTGGAGCCGGTAGGCGGAGGGTCTGCGGGGCGCCGCGGCGGGCGGACCGGCCGCCACCGGGGTTCGCGGGCCCGCGGCCGGCCCGGTGGGGACGGTGGCCGGCTCCGCCGCGATCAGGCGCACGGCGGCCGCGGCACCGAGTCCGGCCGCGATGTTGAGCAGCATCCGGCGCCCGGGTGGCTTCTTTTCATACTTCATGACCAACTGCTCGCACGAAGATCGTTTTGTCGTGCTGTGCGACACGGAGGCCGGGTGAGGTGTACCCGATGGAAGGACCACCCCTGTGCCGACCGGCCCAGCAGTGCGCCACGACCCGTTCGGCACCGGATGCATGAGCCGCTAGCCTTCCTGCCGTGACTGAGCAACAGCGACACCAGTTCGAACGTGGCACTGACGGCCCCAAAGTGATCGTCGCGGGCATCGACGGCTCCGAGTCCTCCATGCGCGCGGCGGCCTACGCCGCCGGGCTCTCGCGCAGGCAGAACGCCACGCTGGCGCTGGTCTACGTCCAGCCCCTGATGGTCACCGGAGCGGCGCTCGGGGCGCCGGTGGCCGGAACCACCGGCGACGTGGCGGAAGGGCTGATAAACGAGATCCGGACCTCCACCGAGCGGATGAGGGACACCTGGGACGTGCGGTGGGAGTTCCACACCTTCCGCGGTGATCCGTACAACGGGCTGGTCAGCGCCGCGGACGACCTGAAGGCGGACGCCGTGGTGGTCGGCGCCTCCGAGTCCGCCGGGCACCGGATCATCGGCTCGGTGGCGGTGCGATTGGTGAAGGCGGGACGCTGGCCCGTGACGGTGGTGCCGTAAGCCGCGTCTCGCGGGGCCCGCCCGGTCCGTAGCCGGGGTCGCCGACCGTTCACCGCACCGCTCGCCGCTCCGTGCGACCGCTCGTCGCACGCCGCGGCCCACGGCCTGTTCCTCCGCCCGTCGATGCGTTCGTATACGCCAGGCGGCAACGAGGCCGCCGCGACCTGCGGGAAGGGACGTTCCACGATGTCCACGGCGACCACCGACGAAGGGGCC
>NZ_JBHWZJ010000496.1:0-4311 GCF_042728415.1 Streptomyces sp. NPDC060198
GTCCGGCGGGACGGTCCGGCCCCTGCCGTTTCGTGCGTGCGGGCGCGCGGTGACGGGGCCGTGAGGCGCGACGCCTCGGCGCGCGTCCAGTGCGGCGTGACGGGGCGCACCCCGGCTGCCGTGCGGTGCCGCGGGTCCCCGGCGGTCCTCAGCCCCGGGACGCCGCGACTGCGAAGCCGTCCATGCGGTCCCGGACGCGGACGATCAGGCCGTCCCGCACGTGCGGGATCAGGAGCCGGGTACGTCTTCCTGTCACCGCTCACGGCCGGCGTACGCCACCGGGTCGGCCAGTACGTCCTGCATCACCAGGGCCGCCGCGCCCCGGGCGGCGTCTCCGGCCACCGACGACGCCCGGAGCCTGCCGCTGCCCGGCGACCAGAGGCCGGAGACCACCCGGCCGGTCAGCTCCTCGTCGGCGGGCCCCGAGAGCCACGGCATCAGGCCGCGGTAGATCCCGCCGAGCACCACCGCGTCCGGGTCGATCAGGTTCACCGCGCCCGACAGGACGCGGCCCAGCATCCGGCCCGCCTCACCGACCGCAGCTTCGGCGCGCGCGTCACCGGAGCGCACCCTGCGCTCCAGCTCGACCACCGCCGCACCGCCCCCGGCGCCCTTTATGCCCGCCGCCCGCAGCAGCGCCGCCTGACCGGCGTACTGCTCCAGGCAGCCGCGCGATCCGCACCGGCATTCGGGGCCCGTCGGGTCCACCACCACATGGCCGATCTCCCCGGCGAAGCCGTGCGCGCCACGCAGCAGCTCGCCACCGATCACCAGGGCGCCACCGACACCGATCTCGCCCGTCAGATAGAGAAAGCTGCGGACGTCTCCGAGACCGCCGAACCACAACTCGGCCAGCGCAGCCAGGTTCGCCTCGTTCTCCGAACTGACGGGCAGCGGGCCGAGACCCGGGTTCAGTACGGCGAGCGCGTCGGCGAACAGACGTTCCGCCGGGACGCGGTTCCAGCCGAGGTTGGGGGCCTGACGCACGGCACCACCGGAGACCAGCCCCGGCAGGGCGAGCGCCGCGCCCACCGGGTGGAGTTCCTGCTCGCGGGCCGAGTCCAGGGTCCGCGCGGCGATCCGGGCGGCGCGGACCAAGACCTCCTCGGGCGGTTCTCCCCGGTTGTCCAGGTGCTCGGTCTGCCGTACCCGCCCGGTCCCCGCCAGGTCGACGACGCACACCGAGACGTAGTCGATGTTGACCTCCACGCCGATGCCCGCCGGCCCGGTGCGGGCGACCTTGAGCGCGGTACCGGGGCGCCCCGCCTGACCGCTGAAGGTCTTGCCGGACTCGGTGAGGAAACCGGTCTCCAGCAGCTGCTCCACCAGCGAGGAGACCGCCGCGCGCGTGAGCCCCACGCGGGCCGCCACACCGGCCCTGGTCGCCTCGCCGGTCTCGTCCTCGTCGCGGACGGCACGGAGCACGAGGCTCAGGTTGTGCCGTCTGACGGTGTCCTTGTCGGCCTTGGGGCCCAGCTGCGTGAGGTGATTCTTCATATCGCCACCGAGCCTATGCGACGGCAGATGCGACCGGACCGGGAGAGGGGAGGAATCACGCATTCCGAACGGCTCTCCTCCTGCCCGGCGCTCTCCTCCTGCCGGCTCCCCGCTCCCGGCTGTCGTCAGGGCATGGCGCCTCGCTCGCGGAGCATGTCCGCCATGAGCGCGATCTCCGACCGCTGGCCGCGCACCATGCCCGTGGCCAGGTTTTTGATCGCTTCGGTGGTGGCCGAGCCGGCCGCCGCCTGCGCCATCTGTGCCCCGGCGGTGTGGTGAGCCGTCATGAGTCGCAGATAGAGGACCTCGGCCTCCGCGCCCGTCGCCGCGCGCAGCGCGTCCAGCTGTGTGTCGGTGGCCATACCGGGCATCAGCGCGCCGTCGTGCGGCGTGACCGTGTGACCCATCCACCGCATGGGCGGGACGGCCGAGCTCTTGGGCAGCTCCCACATCTCCAGCCAGCCCAGCATCATGCCGCGCTGATTGGCCTGCGTGTTGATGATGTCGTACGCGAGCCGGCGCACGTCCTCGTCGTCCGTGCGGTCCCTGATGATGAACGACATCTCGACGGCCTGCTGGTGATGTACGGACATGTCCCGGGCGAAACCGGCGTCCACCGAACCGTCCGCGGGCGCCGACCGCCCGGCCGGGGCGGCGGAGGAGGAGGCGGAGGACGGCCGTACGACCATCAGCGCCACCAGCCCCAGGGCGAGCAGCAGCACGGCGACACCCGCCACCGCCAGCCGCCATGACCCGACCGAGCGCCCGGCGTCCGTCACTTCGCGATCCCGCCGGTGCAGGCGGCACCCGGCTCCGGCGTCTGCGCGCCCTGTACGTACGTGGTGAAGAACTGCGCGACCCGCGGGTCCGAGGCGCTCGTCACGGCGACCTGCTTGCCCCAGGCGCTCAGGATCAGCGGGTCCGCCTGGTCCTCCAGCGGGCTCATCAGGGAGTACGGGGTTGCCTTGACCCGCTCGGTGAGCGCCTTCACGTCGGCTTCCGCGGCCTTGCTGTTGTAGGTGACCCAGACGGCGCCGTGCTCCATGGAGTGGACGGCGTTCTCCTTCGGTATCGCCTCCGTGTAGACATCGGCGTTGCAGTTCATCCAGACCGGATTGTGGTCGCCGCCGACCGGCGGGTTCATCGGGTAGGAGACCGGAGTCTCGACATGGTTCTGGGTGAGTTTGTCCCAGCTGCGCTCGCCCGCGATGGCGTCGGTCTTCACCTTTGCCTCCGCCTTGTCCTTGTCGTCCGCCTTCGTCATCAGGTAGCCGCCGCCGACGACCAGCGCGGCGACGACCACCACGGCGGCCGAGATGGTGAAGATCCTGACGCGGCGCTCGCGGCCGCGCTCCTTGCGCCGTGCTTCCTCCAGCTTGGCGCGGCGCGCGGAGGAGGGGGAGTCCTGGTTCTTGATGGAAGTCATGGGATCGTCCTCGGAATTCGGCATCGACGGAAAGGTGCGCAGGGGACGGTGCCCCTGGTGGGCTTCATCAGCCTTCTGGCGGGCCGGGTACGGCGGCCCCTCGAACGAGGGCTCCTGCCCGGCTCACGTTGGCGGGGGCCGGACAGCCTTCACGTCCGCCTGATCCGGGGGTGAATGTGGTCGACGGCCCGCACGGCGTGGTCCGTGGGCACCCGGACGGGAGGGACGCCCGGACGGGACGCGGCGGGGCCGGACCCGTACCGCCGGCAGTGCGGCCCGCGGCGGCGCGGTCCGAGGGAGCACGGAGTCGGTCCGGCGGAACCGTGACGGCACGGCCCTCGCTCCACGGACCCACCGCGGCAGGGCACTTGACCGGCCGACCGGTGACGGACGGAAGGAACGCGCGGTTCGCCCCTTCGCGGACACGGCGTCCGCCCGTACGTGCTCCCGCGCCCTCGGCTCGGTCATCGCCGCCACTGAGTAGGTGTGTGAAGTTTCAAAAATGTGCCTGAAGCCCTGTCGCGGGATAGTGTGCCTCGGTGACCACGACCTCGAACATACCTGCGGGTTGGTTCCCTGATCCGCACGGAGCCGCGGAGCTGCTCCGCTACTGGGACGGTTCCCAGTGGACCGAGCACACCCACTCCGCCGCGGGCGCTCAGCCCACGGCCCCGGCCGGCACTCCGCAAGTCGCCGCCGTGCAGGCCCCGGCCCCTCAGGCGGCCGTGCCCCAGCAGCAGAAGGCACCCGCCCAGCCCGGCCAGATCAGCGCCGGAACGCTCTTCGATCAGCAGGTCCTGGTGGTGAACCAGAAGGCCAAGCTGATCGAGGTGACGAACGAGTACCGCGTCTTCGACGAGCAGGGCGCGACGCTCGGCTCGGTCGTGCAGGTCGGGCAGGGCGCGTTCCGCAAGCTGGTGCGCCTCCTCACCAGCTGGGACCAGTACCTGACGCACCGCCTGGAGATCCGGGACGCCTACGGTCAGCCCCAGTTGCTGCTGACCCGCCCCGCCAAGTTCATCAAGTCGCGGGTGATCGTCCAGCGCCCCGACGGGCAGACGGTCGGCGAGATCGTCCAGCAGAACGCTTTCGGCAAGATCAACTTCGCGATCATGGTGGACGGCCAGAAGATCGGTGCGATCAAGGCCGAGAACTGGCGCGCCTGGAACTTCGCGATCGTCGACCAGAACGACGCCGAGATCGCCCGGATCACCAAGACGTGGGAAGGGCTCGCCAAGACGCTCTTCACCACGGCGGACAACTACGTCCTCAAGATCCACTACCAGCTGCCCGAGCCGATGCTGAGCCTCGTCGTCGCGACGGCTCTCACCGTGGACACCGCCCTCAAGCAGGACTCGCGCGGACTCGGCTGAGTCACGCCCCCGCCG
>NZ_JBHWZJ010000497.1:0-4294 GCF_042728415.1 Streptomyces sp. NPDC060198
CGCCATCCTGGTCGCCGGAACCGCACTCGGACTCGCCGACCTGCGGCTCGGCCTGCTGGTCTTCGTCGGAGCCGTCGCGATCCTCTCCGTCCTCGGCGTGATGTCGAAGCGGATCGGCGCGAGCACCCAGGAACAGCAGGCCCGGGTGGCCCGGGCCGGCGCGAAGGTCGCCGACCTGATCACCGGCCTGCGCCCGCTGCACGGCTTCGGCGGCAACCACGCCGCGTTCCGGTCGTACCGGCAGGTCAGCACGGAGGCGAAGCACCAGGCGATCACCGTCGCCCGGGTGAACGGAGCCTATGCGGGCGCCTCGTCGGCCCTCAACGCGGCTCTGGCCGCCGTCGTGACCCTGGCGGCGGGCTGGCTCGCCTTCGACCGGCAGATCACCATCGGGGAACTCGTCATGGCGGTGGGGCTCGCGCAGTTCATCATGGAGCCGCTGAAGCTCTTCTCGGAGATGCCGAAGTACGTGATGATGGCCCGCGCGTCGGCCCGGCGGATGGCCCTGGTCCTCGACGCCCCGCCCCTCTCTGCCCCGGGCACCGGAAGCCCCGAGCCGGGCGGCGACCTGGAGATCGACCGAGTCCGCCACGGCTCACTGCGCGAGTTGAAGTTGCAGGTGGCGGCGGGGGAGTTCGTCGCCATCGCCGCCTACCAGCCGCGCGCGGCGGCCGAGTTCGCCGCGATTCTGGCCCTCAACGTGCCGCCCCACGCCTACGAGGGCGTGGTGCGCCTCGGCGGCCAGGAGATCGGCGACCTGCCGGCCGAGGCCGTACGCGCGCACATGCTGGTGAACCCGTACGACGGGGAGATCTTCGCGGGCACGCTGCGTACCAACATCGACCCCTCCGGCACCAGCGACATGATCCCCGAAGCCGTCGAGGCGTCCCTGCTGACGGACGTCGTCGCCCTGCACCGCGAAGGGCTGGACCACACCGTCCGCGACCGGGGCGCCAACCTCTCCGGAGGACAGCGCCAGCGGCTCTCCCTGGCCCGGGCCCTGGCTGCCGACAGCGACATCCTGGTCCTGCACGACCCGACCACGGCCGTCGACGCGGTCACCGAACAACTCGTCGCCCGCAACGTCGCCGAGCTGCGCCGGGGCCGCACCACCGTCGTGCTCACCAGCAGCCCGGCCCTGCTGGACGCCGCCGACCGGGTCCTCGTCCTGGACGACGGCGTCATCACCGCCGAAGCCACCCACCGCCACCTCCTCGCCACCGACGAGGCGTACTGCCGGGCCGTGGCGCGATGACACGGTGACCCTGCCGCCGGGGGCGGCGGGGTCGGCCGCGACGAGAGAGGCGGCAGGGCTCAGCCGAGCGCCCAGGCGACATCCCTGAGCAGCGCGTGCCGCCAGCCCGCCCGGTCGTGGCCGGAGGGCGACCGCGAGACCCGCACGGCCGCCCCGGCCGCCTCGGCCAGGGACTCGACCACCTCGCAGTGGGGGAGCATCCGCCGCTCGTGCTCCCCCACGTCGAACGCGACCCGCAGCCCGGACAGGCCGGGGTGCTCCCGCAGCCGCGCGGCCAGGGCGCCCCCGGGCGCGCGGCCCAGCGGATCGGCGGCGCGCGCGGCCTCGGGGGACCACCAGAACGACCCCGACTGCACCGCGACCCGGGACACCAGGCCGGGGAACTCCAGCGCCGCGTAGAGCGCGCTCAGCCCGCCGAGGCTCTGCCCGGCCACCACGAGCCGACCAGGATCCGCGGGCACACCGGACTCCGCCACCAGCGGCAGCAGTTCGTCCCGCACCGCCTCCCACAGCGCGGGCCGGCACCCGAACTCCGCCTCCCGGTCCTTCACCGGCAGGAAGACCAGGGTGACCGGCTCCAACTCACCGGCGGCCACCGCCGAGTCGAACGCCGTGCTGGCCGGGTGCAGATGGAGCCAGTCGTCCCCGTCGAGCAGCAGCACCAACGGCCCGCCCCCGCCCGTCGGGTGCACCCGCACGGTGCGCCGCCCGCCGAGCCGGTCGCTCGTCCAGCGCAGCCGGGTACGCGGAAGGGGCAGGACGTCGTCCGCGCCGAGGACGGGCCAGTGCGGCTGGGGCGGAGCGTCCGGGGTCGCGGCCAGCGAGCGGTCACCGCCCGCACCCGCCGGATTGAGCGGATCGGCGTGGGCCCCGTCGTCCGCCAGGAGTTGATAGGTCACCCGCAGCCGCGCGGGCATCGCCACCTGGGCGTACCAGCAGTCCGTGCCGGCGAGGCGGCGCAGGGGCACCGGCTCCGACCAGCTCTCGAAGACGAGACTCGCGGGAGACCCGCGCCACAGGAACAGGAGCGTCCAGCCGCCGTCCGGACCCGGCACCGGAGCGGGAGTGCGCGCGGAAGCCCAGAACGCTTCGGACCCAGGGATGCCGGGCAGCCCGAAGCACGAGAAGTCGGCGAGCTCCGCGTCCTTCGTGGAGTCTGCGTGGAGCGGGGCCGCGGGCAGGGGCGGTCCGTCCCCGGCACGGAAACCTTCGGCAGCGGGAAGCATCAACGTCTCCTTGTGAGCGGGAAGTCGAAAGGCTAGGCTCGGCGCTGATTAGGTTAGCCTAACCTGATGATTTCGCTCCGGGTGGTCGGCGGTCCCGCCGCTGGCCATTCCCCGACACGGCCACCCGGCCGCTCCGCCGAGGAGGCGCTGACACATGAGCACCAATCCCTTCGACGACCCCGAAGGCCGTTTCCTGGTCCTGGTGAACGACGAGGGCCAGCACTCGCTCTGGCCGTCCTTCGCCGAGGTTCCCGGCGGTTGGGCCATCGCCTTCGAGGAGAACGGCCGGGAAGCCTGCCTGGAGTACGTCGAGGCCAACTGGACCGACCTGCGCCCCCGTTCGCTCGTCGCCTCCACGGAGGTCTGACTCCTCGGAGCGTCCCTCCCCGGCGAGCCGGGGGAAGATTTCGCGCCGGTGCCCGGTTGCTGGTGGGCATGACGTCATTCGAAGGCTTCGACCCCGCCACCGCCGGGCTCCTCGACGGAAAGAACTTCGCCACCCTCGCCACGATCAACCCGGACGGCGGTCCGCAGACGTCGGTGGTCTGGTTCGAGCGCGAGGGCGACACGCTGCTCATCTCCGTGACCGCCGGACGCAAGAAGACCCGGAACATCGAGCGCGACCCGCGTGTCAGCCTCACGGTCTTCGATCTGGGCAACCCGTACCGGTCGGCCGAGATCCGGGGCACCGCCGAACTGTTGCCCGACCCGGGCAAGGCGTTGCCGAAACGGCTCTCGCAGCGCTATCTGGGCGAGGATCCGCCCGCCGAGAGCGCGGCGGAGACGCGGCTGATCGTCCGGGTCACGCCGGAGCGGGTGAACGGCTTCGCCGTGTGAGCCCCCGGACCGGCCGGGCGGCCGGACCCGATAGCGGCCCGGAAACTCCGTACGGGCCGGTTGAAGCTCCCCCATTCTCCGTCACGGGCCCCCGTGGCTGCCGTCCCCCTCCGGGCGGCCGCCGCCGGGGCCCGTGGTCGTACCCGGCGGCCCGGTCAGGGCTGTTGTGGAGTCCACGCGGCGACGAGCGCGAGGAGCCCGGGGAAGCGGGCGTCGAGATCCTCCGTCCGGACGTGGCTGCGCCGTTCGAGACCGTACTGCCGCTGCCGGGTGACTCCCGCCTCACGCAGCGCCTTGAAGTGGTGGGTGAGCGAGGACTTGGGGCGGTCGAGTCCGAACCAGCCGCACGAGTGGTCGAACTCCTCCGATTCCAGGAGGAGTTTGCGGACGATGGTGAGCCTGAGCGGGTCGCTGAGGGCGCCGAGGACGGTTTCGAGGCGGAGATCCTGGGCGGCGGGTTCCGGTAGCGGGTCGGGCAGGCCGAGGGGTGCGGCGGACGCGGTGGGCGTGACGGGTGTGTCGGGCATCGGTGGTCCCTCGCGGCTCGATTCCACTGTACGAGTTCGATCGTACTGCATGCTAAGTTCGACTCGACTCGTACTGCTGGACGTCCGGAAGGCACAGCCATGTCCGCAACCGCATCCCGAACCGAAGCCGGCACCGCACCCGGGGGGTTACCGGTCGGCCCCGCTACTCGTCCGCCCGCCCCGCTGTGGTGGATCTGGCTCGCGGCCTGGCCGGTCACGGCCGTCTTCGTCCTCTCCAACGCCGCGACCCCGCTGTACGTGCTCTGGCAGCGGGACATCGGGTTCTCCAAGGGCACTCTGACGGTCGTCTTCGCCTTCTACATCGTCGGCCTCATCGGCTCCCTCCTGGTCTCGGGCGTGGTCTCCGACCGCGTCGGGCGCAAACCCGTGCTGCTGCCCGCCCTCGGGCTCGCCCTGGTCGCCTGCCTGGCCTTCGCCACCGCGACCAG
>NZ_JBHWZJ010000498.1:0-4276 GCF_042728415.1 Streptomyces sp. NPDC060198
CGCGGAACCGGCCCCCCGGCCGCATACGGTCACCCGTCAGATGAGGCCCTGGGCCAGCATCGCCTCGGCGACCAGCTCGAAGCCGGCGATGTTGGCGCCGACCACGTAGTTGCCCGGGCTGCCGTAGCGCTCGGCGGTGGTGTAGCAGGAGTCGTGGATGTGCCGCATGATCTCCTCCAGCCGAGCCTCGGTGTGGGCGAAGGTCCACGAGTCGCGGGAGGCGTTCTGCTGCATCTCCAGCGCGCTGGTGGCCACGCCGCCGGCGTTCGCCGCCTTGCCGGGGCCGAACGCGACGCCGGCCTCCTGGAAGACGCGCACGGCCTCAGGGGTGGTCGGCATGTTGGCGCCCTCGGCGACCGCCTTCACACCGCCCGCCACGAGTGCGCGGGCGTCCGCCTCGTGCAGCTCGTTCTGCGTGGCGCAGGGCAGCGCGACGTCGACCGGCACGGTCCACAGGCCGGTGCCCGGCACGAACGTGGCGGAGGCGCCGCGACGCTCGGCGTAGTCGGAGACCCGGCCCCGGTCCTGCTCCTTGATCTCCTTGAGCAGGTCGAGGTCGATGCCCTTCTCGTCCACGACGTAGCCGCTGGAGTCGGAGCAGGTGACGACGGTGGCGCCGAGCTGCTGGGCCTTCTCGATCGCGTAGATGGCGACGTTGCCGGAGCCCGAGACTGCGATGCGCTGGCCTTCCAGCGACTCGCCGCGGACGCGCAGCATCTCGGAGGTGAACATGACGCAGCCGTAGCCGGTGGCCTCGGTACGCGCCTGTGCGCCGCCCCAGCCGAGGCCCTTGCCGGTGAGGACTCCGGACTCGTAGCGGTTGGTGATCCGCTTGTACTGGCCGAAGAGGTAGCCGATCTCGCGGCCGCCGACGCCGATGTCACCGGCGGGGACGTCGGTGTACTCGCCCAGGTGACGGTGGAGCTCGGTCATGAAGGACTGGCAGAAGCGCATGATCTCGGCGTCCGAACGGCCCTTGGGGTCGAAGTCGGAGCCGCCCTTGCCGCCGCCGATCGGCATGCCGGTGAGGGCGTTCTTGAAGATCTGCTCGAAGCCGAGGAACTTGACGATGCCGAGGTTGACCGAGGGGTGGAAGCGCAGTCCGCCCTTGTACGGGCCGAGCGAGCTGGAGAACTCGACGCGGAAACCGCGGTTCACGTGGATGTCGCCGTTGTCGTCCGACCACGGCACGCGGAAGATCAGCTGACGCTCGGGCTCGCACAGCCGCTCGATGAT
The DNA here is from genome assembly GCF_042728415.1 of Streptomyces sp. NPDC060198. Classification (NCBI taxonomy): domain Bacteria; kingdom Bacillati; phylum Actinomycetota; class Actinomycetes; order Kitasatosporales; family Streptomycetaceae; genus Streptomyces; species Streptomyces sp. NPDC060198. The sequence continues at coordinate 1,237 of NZ_JBHWZJ010000498.1, forward strand.
CCGGGCGTCCACGAACTCGGGGCGCGCGGCGAGCACCGGGCCGAGGGTCTCCAGGACCTCCCGGACGGCCTGGTGGAACTCCTTCTCGCCCTGGTTGCGCCGGAGTACCTCCGCGTAGAGCGGCTCGATGACGCGGCTCTCGGCGGACGAGAACGCGGTTTCAGAAGACACCGACATCTGATCAAGACCTTCCATGGAGCAGTGGCAGATACGTGCGCACCCGTCCCGAGAGCGCACCCGGCCCTGCCGCCCCCGCATGTGTGTGCGGTCGCATGCGCGGGACGAGCGAAACCGGTGTATGGCTCAATTGTCCTCTCGGGAGGCGCGCACCCTCCGGATCATCCACATAGTGGCCACCGTACGACGCCCGCACCGACCCGACCGGGCCCCCGAACGACCGTACGGTTCCGAAGGATCACCGGCTCCCCGGCCCGCCCGACAAGCCCACGGCCCCCTCGCGGCGTGACGGGAATCACACGCGTTCGGTCGTCGCGAACGGTGCGCCGGACCCGGTCCCGGAAACGTCGCCGCCGCCCGGCCGGTGGCTCCACCACGACCGCCGCGCCGCCACGACACGGAAGTTCCGCGCACGCGGATACACGAACGCGCCGGCCGCCCTGGGGCGGTCGGCGCGTTCGATCGCGCGGGCGTGTCGGGCCGGGTCAGGCGGAGGCGTTCTCCGTGACGGTGACCTTGCCCTTGCGGATGGTGGCGAGGCGCGGGGCCTTGCGTGCGAGGGCGCTGTCGTGGGTGACCATGACGAAGGTCAGACCCAGCTCCTTCCAGAGCCCTTCGAGCAGCGTCATGATCTCGTCGCGCATGGACTCGTCGAGGTTGCCGGTCGGCTCGTCGGCGAGGAGCACCTTGGGCTTCTTGACCAGCGCGCGGGCGATGGCGACACGCTGCTGCTGCCCACCGGACATCTCGCTCGGCAGGTGGCTGGGGCGGTCGCCGAGGCCGACCGACTCCAGCGCCTCGATGGCCCGCTCGCGGCGGACCTTCGCCCCGATGCCGAGCGGGACCAGGGCGGTCTCGACGTTCTCGGCGGCGGTGAGCGTCGGAATCAGGTTGAAGCTCTGGAACACGAAGCCGATGGACTCGGCCCGGACCTTGGTGAGCTTGGCCTCGGAGAGGTTGGCGAGGTCGACACCGTCGAGCTCGATGGTGCCCTCGGTCGGCCGGTCGAGTCCGCCGAGCATCTGGAGGAGGGTGGACTTGCCGCCACCGGTGGGGCCCTGGATGACGAGCCGTCCACCGTCCTCGATGGTCAGGTCGACACCGGCGAGCGCGTCGACCTTGGTCTTACCGCGCATGTAGCGCTTGGTGACGCCTCTGAGCTGGTACATGTGTGGACTCCTGCTGTACGTACGGAAGATGAGGTCGTGGAGCCGGTGACTACTCGACGCGGCGCAGGGCGTCGGCCGGGCGCAGCCGGGAGGCGCGCCAGCCGCCGAACGCGCCGGCGATGAGCCCGCCCGCCACGGCCAGTACGACAGCGATCACGATGGTGGAGACGGAGACCGGTGCGGTCAGCGCGATGTCCAGGGTCTTCGCGGCGGACTGACGGCCGGGGCCGCCCATCCCTCCGCCCATCATCCCGCCACCGCCGCCACCGCCACCGGAGGAGCCGAGCTCCGCGGTGAGGGTGGGGCTGATCGCGGTGACGATGTACGCGCCGGCCAGGCCGACGGCGATACCGAGGACGCCGCCCATGAGGCCGTTGACGAGCGCCTCGCCGACGACCTGACGGGTGACCCGGCCGCTCTTCCAGCCCAGCGCCTTCAAGGTGCCGAACTCGCGGACGCGGCGGCTGACCGCCGAGGAGGTGAGCAGGCCCGCCACCACGAAGGCGGCGATCAGGACGACGATGGAGAGCCACTTGCCGACGCTGGAGGCCAGGTCGGAGGCGGTGGAGAGGGAGCCGGAGACCGTGTCGGCCAGGTCGGCGGAGGTGGTGACGGTGGTACCCGAGATGTTCTTCTGGATGGTCGACTTGACGCTGTCGATGGCCGTCGAGTCCTTGGCCTTCACGTAGACCGTGGTGACCTTGGACTTGGAGTCCGAGAGCGTCTGCGCCTGCTGGAGCGGGATGTACAGGTTCGCCGCGGCGTCACCGCTGCTGGCGGTGGAGACGCCGACGATCGTGAACTTGGTGCCGGAGATCGTGACGGTCTTGTCGACCGCGAGCGACTTCTCCTTGGCGTAGGAGGCGTCGACGATCGCGACCTTGGCGTTCGTCTCGGTCGTCTTGAAGGTACGGCCCTTGGTGATCTCGGAGGAGGTCAGCGGACCGAGGTCCTGGTGCGCGACATCGGTGCCGTACACGGTGTAGGAGTTGACGTCGAAGGAGGCGCCGCCGCCCTCGACACGGCCCTGCGGAGCGCCGCCGCCCTGGCCGCCGCCGTAGCCGCCCTGGCCGCCGGCGTTGCCGCTGCCGGACGACTGGTCCTGCTTGAACTCGCCGCGCTTGAACTGACCGTCGACCTTCATGACGTTCAGGCTCAGACCGCCGACCGCGTTCGCCACGCCGGACTGCTTGCCGACCTTGGTGACGGTGGAGTCGGCCAGGGTCTGGAAGCCCTGGACCATGACGCGGTCGGTGGACTGCGTCGCGTCGTCGTCGCTGTCGTTGGCGTCGAAGTTGAACTTCGGGCGCTCTTGGGCACCGGTGGCGCCCTGCGCCGCGGCGGCCTTGGTCACGGTCATGTCCGTGCCGAGGCCGTACAGCGATTCCAGGACCTTGTCCTGGGCCTTGCCCATCCCGGCGGTGACCGAGCTGACGACGATGACCAGCGCAATGCCGAGGGCGAGCCCCGAGGCGACGACCAGCGCCGCCTTTCTGCGACGGCGCAGCTCGCGCCGGAGGTAGGTGAAGAACATGCCGCGAACCTATGGACCGGGCGTGATGGAGAGTTAAGGCCATCATGAGAGGAGCATGAGAACCTGCCGGGCCGGGAACTCCTGGGCACCGGGCGCAACCGCCCAGATCGCCCACGGGCGCCACGAACGCCCGAGGGCGGTGGCACCGGCGGTCCGTGCG
>NZ_JBHWZJ010000499.1:0-4275 GCF_042728415.1 Streptomyces sp. NPDC060198
CCGGTGCGGGCTCCGGTGCCGGTGCCTCCGGGGACTTCGAACTCGCCGCACCCGAACTCACGGGAGCTGCGACCGGTACGGCCGGTGCGGCCGTTCCCGCCGGTACCAGGCTCTGTGTCGCCTGCCGGGCCGGCCGGGTCGACACCGACGGGTACTGCGAGACCTGCGGCCACGCCCAGCCGCGCGAACGCGACCACATGGAGCGGGAGCTCGGTCCGGTGGCGGCGGTCAGCGACCGCGGGCTGCGCCACCACCGCAACGAGGACTCCTTCGCCGTATCGGCCACCGCGTTGCCGGACGGCTCGCCGGCCGTCGTCGCGATCGTGTGCGACGGGGTGTCCTCCGCGCACCGGCCCGACGAGGCCTCGGCCGCCGCTGCGGCAGCGGCCGGCGAGTCCCTTCTGGAGTCGCTGCCGCGCGGCAAGCACCCGCAGCAGGCGATGCACGACGCGATCGTCGCGGCCTCCCGGGCCGTCAACGCCCTGGCCGAGCAACAGGAGGGCGCGGCGGAGCACGATCCGCACCGCAACCAGAACGCTCCGGCCTGCACGCTGGTCGGCGCGGTCGTCGCCGGCGGTCTGCTGGTCGTCGGCTGGGTCGGCGACAGCCGCGTCTACTGGGTGCCGTCCGACCGTACGGAGCAGCCCGTCAGGCTCACCGAGGACGACTCCTGGGCCGCGCAGATGGTGGCGGCCGGGCTGATGAGCGAGGAGCAGGCGTACGCGGACGAGCGCGCCCACGCGATCACCGGCTGGCTGGGCGCCGACGCCTACGAACTCGACCCGCACACCGCCGCGTTCAAACCGGACCGGCCGGGCACGGTGGTCGTCTGCACCGACGGTCTGTGGAACTACGCGGAGACCGCCGAGGAGATGGCCGCCGCCCTTCCCCGGGACGCCCAAGAACGCCCGTTGCACGGTGCGCGGGTGCTGGTGGGGCATGCGCTCGACGGCGGGGGCCACGACAACGTAACGGTGGCGCTGCTGCCGTTCGCCGTACGGCCCGTCGGGGCACACTCCGGCTGACGCTCCCCGGCTGACGCCCAGCCACCCGCGAAGCCGTGTCCCGGCACCTTCCGGGCCGCCTCCCGAGACCGCGACCGTTCCCGACCGCTTCCGACTCTCGCACCGCTGCTTTCCGGCCTTTCCCGCACGCTCCCCCGCACCGGGTGCCCAGACTCCCGGCGAGGGCGCCCAAGGCCAGTACGTCATCCGGTACGTCGACCGCACACCCGTATCCGTCCCACCGGTGGGGCACCGAGGAGCCGCTCCATGGCCAACTTCGCCAAGTCGCAACAGCCGCAGTTCTCCGTGGACGTGTACCAGAACAGCTACCTCCCCGAGGGGGGCCGCGAGGTCAACGCGATCGTCACGGTCACGTCCACGGGCGGCGGCACGTCCGGGGGTGTGCCGCTCGCCGGAAGCACAGGGTCCGCTTCCACCACGGCGGTCGTGCTCATGGTCGACTGCTCCGGGTCGATGGACTACCCGCCCACGAAGATGCGCAACGCCCGGGACGCCACGGCGGCGGCGATCGACACCCTGCGCGACGGCACCCTCTTCGCGGTGGTGGCCGGTACCCACGTGGCGAAGGACGTCTACCCGGGCAACGGCCGGCTCGCCAAGGCCGACCGTCTGAGCAAGGCGCAGGCCAAGGACGCGCTGCGCGGGCTGAGCGCGGGAGGCGGTACGGCGATCGGCACCTGGCTCAGGCTCGCCGACCGGCTGTTCGGCACCACCGGGGTGGGTCTGCGGCACGGCATCCTGCTGACCGACGGGCGCAACGAGCACGAGGCTCCGGAGGATCTGCGGGCGGCGCTCGACGCCTGTGCGGGCCGTTTCACCTGTGACGCCCGGGGCGTCGGCACCGACTGGGAGGTGAAAGAGGTCACGGCCATCGCCTCCGCACTGCTGGGCAGCGCCGACATCGTCGCGGATCCCTCGGGTCTGGCCGCGGACTTCACGCGGATGATGGAGAACACCATGGGCAAGGAGGTCGCGGACGTGGCGCTGCGGCTCTGGACGCCGGTGGACACCGAGATCCTCTTCGTGAAGCAGGTCGCTCCGGCGGTCGTCGACCTGACCGGGCGCCGGACACAGGCGGGACCGCGCGCCGGGGACTATCCGACCGGCTCCTGGGGTGACGAATCCCGCGATTATCACGTGTGCGTCCAAGTTCCCCAGGCCCGGCTGGGCCAGGAGATGCTGGCGGCGCGCGTCTCCCTGATCCTCCCCTCGCCCTCGGCCCAAGAACCTCCGCAGACCCTTTCGCAGGGGTTGGTACGGGCGGTGTGGACGGACGACCTGGTGGCGTCCACGGCGATGAATCCGCAGGTCGCGCACTATACGGGCCAGGCCGAGCTGGCCCGGGTGATCCAGCAGGGGCTCGACGCCCGCAAGGCCGGCGACCTGGACGGAGCGACCGCGAAACTGGGCCGGGCGGTGCAGCTCGCGACGGTCTCCGGCAACGAGGACACCGCGAAGCTGCTTTCGAAGGTGGTCGACGTGGTCGACGCCGCGACGGGTACTGTGCGACTGAAAGCGAAGGTTGCGGAAGCGGACGAGATGACCCTCGAAACGCGCTCCACGAAGACCGTTCGCGTCAAGAAGTAACAAGAGAACGACACAGACGAAGCCGAGCGACAGAGTCGTCCGCACGGCCGAGGGCGGACCCTCCGCCCCGCCGCGCGTACGGCGATCGACCAGCATGACGGCCCCCGGGCCGGACAAGGAGAGGGGGAAGCGCCGACATGCCGACCTGCCCGAACGGACACCAGTCGGGTTCTGAGGACTGGTGCGAGGTCTGCGGACATCGCATGACCGGAGCCGGTACGCCCGGTGCGGTCCCGCCGCCTCCTCCGCCGCCGCCCGCGCCCGGTTACGGATATCCGCAGGGCCCCGGCCCCGGTGGACAGCCGACGGCCGGAGTCGAGCTCTGCCCCCAGTGCCGTACCCCGCGTGAGCCCGGTGGGCCGTACTGCGAGGAGTGCCGGTGGAACTTCCTCACCAACACGGCCACCTCCTACACCCCGCTGGCTCCGCAGCCCGGCGCCGGTGGCGGGCAGGTACCCGGACTCAATCTGCCGCCCGGCTTCCAGGCGCAGCCCGGCCCCCGGCAGACGCCCCCGGCCCCCCACGCTCCGGCCCCGCAGCCTCCGCAGCCGCGTGACCCCTTCGAGTACCAGGGCTCGCGCCCCTCGCAGCTGAACCGCCCGGCGGAGCCGCTCGTGCCGGACCGCGACGGCCGGCAGGCACCGCCGAACGTCTTCCAGCAGAACCAGCAGCCCCCGGCCTTCCCGCAGGAGCAGCAGGGCCGGCCGGGGCCGCAGGAGCAGCAGTCGCCGTTCCCGCAGGGTGGGCAGCCGCAGTTCCCCGGCCATCCCGGGCAGCAGTCCTTCCCACAGAACCAGCCGGGTCAGCAGCAGGGGCCGCCTGCCGCGTTCCAGCAGGGACCGCCGCCCGCGTACCAGCAGAGTCCGCCGCAGGCGTTCCAGCAGGGCGCGCCGTCCGCGCCCGGTCCGTCCGCCCCGCCGGAGGCGGACGACTGGATGCTGCCGCCGCCCTCGCAGGCCCAGGGCCGGACGCAGGCGCCGCACGCGCCCGCGCACCAGCAGCCACCGCACCCCTTCCAGCAGCAGAGCCCGCAGCAGGTGGCCTTCTCTCCGCCCTTCCCCGGCCAGGGCGGCTTCCCGGGCGCCCAGGCGGGTCCCGGAGTGCAGGGTCCCGGAGCACAGGGTCCTGGAGTGCAGGGTCCTGGAGGGCAGGGTCCGGGAGTGCAGGGCGGTCCCGGTGGGCAGGCGGGTCCCGGTGGGCAGGAGCCTCAGCGGGCCGCCGTCTGGACGGCGGTGATCGCGCCCGACCGTGACTACTTCCTGGCGATGATGCAGCGCAGTGGCCCGGAGGCGACCGGGCTGAACCTGCCCGCGTACTCCCCCGAGCAGCACCTCGAACTCGCGGGCAGCCAGGTCACCATCGGGCGCCGCCGGCACAGCACCGGCGAGTCGCCCGACATCGACCTGGCGGTCCCGCCGGAGGACCCGGGCGTCTCGCACCAGCACGCGATCCTGGTGAAGCAGCCGGACGGGGGCTGGGCGGTGGTGGACCAGAACTCCACCAACGGCACCACGCTCAACGGCGCCGAGGACCCGATCCAGCCCTACGTGCCGGTTCCGCTCCAGGACGGCGACCAGGTGCACGTCGGCGCGTGGACGACGATCACGGTCCGGCGCGGCTGGGCGCACCACCGTGACGTTGAGCCCGGGGTGGGTGCGTGGGG
>NZ_JBHWZJ010000500.1:0-4245 GCF_042728415.1 Streptomyces sp. NPDC060198
CACCTGCGGCGGGCCGAACCCGCCGCGTGTGCGGCGCCCGCAGGAGATCCGTCAGACGCGATCGGTGTCCTGTTCCGCCGCTGCCGGAGCGTCGGACCGCTGCGGTGGAAGATCCGGGTCGGCCCCGACGGAAGCCGCCGCTGCCGCCTGGCCCCGGCCTCCGGCGAGAAGCCACACCGTGACGGCGAGCGCGACGGCGGCTGCCGCGAGGAGCTGTACCCGGTGGTCGAAAGCGGTGACCATGAGCGTGCCCAGCAGGAGGGCGGGCCCGGTGGGGCCGAAGACCAGTGTGCCCGCGGTGGCGGCGACCCTGCCGAGCAGTGCGCCCGGGGTCTCCTTCTGGAGGGACGTCATGGCGCTGATCAGCGGCCACGGCAGTCCCAGACCCACCATCAGCCCCCCGGCCAGGACCAGCGGAAGGAGGCCGGTCGCCCGCGCCAGCACCCCGGCGGCGAAGAGCCCGAGGCCCAGGGCCGACACCGTACGGGAGGACAACCGGCGCAGCAGAGGGCCGGCCGACAGTCCTCCCGCGACCGATCCGATTCCCTGGACCGTGGCGAGCACGCCCACGAAGGCGGCGGGCCGGTGCAGACCGTGGTCGACGAGGGCGTAGTTGGCGGAACTGCTCAGGCTGGAGGCGGCCATCGCGCAGCCGCCCGCGACCACCAGGGAACGCATGTGCGGGTGGCGCCACAGGTGGCGTACCCCGTCCGCGGTCTCCCGGGCCCAGTTCGCGCGCTCCGCCTTCACGGGCGCGGGTTCGTCGACCCGGATCAGGGTGAACGCGGCGGCGGCCAGCAGGAAGGTGAGCGCGTCCAGCAGCGCGGCGGTGGGCCCGCCCACCAGGACGAAGAGGCTCGCACCGGCCAGCGGGCCGACGAGGCTGGTGCTCTCGACCGCCGTTCTCACCAGCCCGTTGAAGTCGCCGCGCAGCCCGGCAGGTATCGCCGCGGCGATCAGCGCGGCCTCCGCCGCGTCCATCAGCACACTGCCGACACCCACCAGTGCCAGGACCGCGAACAGCACCCAGACGTCCGTGGCGGAGCGTACGGCGAGGGGCGCGGTCATCACGAGGGCCAGCGCGAGGCAGGTGAAGACCAGGAGCGGGCGGCGGCGCACCCGGTCGGCCAGGGTGCCGATGAGCGGTCCCGCCATGGCAGGGGCCCACACGCAGAAAGTGACGAGCGCGGCGAGCGCGTCGGAACCCGTGAGCTCCTTGACCCACACACCCGCGGCCAGGGACATGGCCGAGTCGCCGAACCCGGAGACGAGCACCCCCGCCAGATAGATGCGGGCGTTGCGGTCCTTCAGCACTCCGGCCGGGCCCCAGTCCATGACCGTCCCCCTCGGTGATCCCGCGATCCGGATGGGCACCCTACTCCCGGTCCGCGCCCTGCGGCCGCCCTCAGCCGACCAGTCGCAGCGAGGTCGGGGAGACGCCGATCCGTACCGACTGGCCCCACGTCAACTCCAGCGCGTCGGACTCCATCCCGTCGCCGAACACCGTCATCCGGTCCGACTCGACCGATAGTCGCAGCCGCCGGCCGCGCTCCAGTTCCCCGGCGACCATCGACGTTCCCGTCACCGGTGACGGCCAGGCCTCGCGCACGAACCAGAGCAGCCGGGGGTCCGAGGGGGCCGGCAGCCGCAGGGTGCTGCCGCGTTCCTGCCAGAGGGAGCGGAGCCAGCCGGTGGCGCCCGTGCCCGTACCGACCAGCACGCCCGAGGACGCCTGCGCCTCGGCGGCGCCCGGGTGAGGAGTGGCTTCGGTGTCCGGCCCGATCCGGTAGCGGGCGGTCTGGTGTCCCGGCGGCCCGACGTAGATCTCGTTGAGGGCCACCAGCCGCTCGCCGTCGTCCGCGACCGCCTCCACCATCGTCAGTTCGTCCACCCGGCCACCGGCCGCGGGTGCGGTCGCCGCGCGGAGCAGGGCCCCCGTGTCCCGTACGCGGTGGCGCACGAGGACGCCGGGATTGCGCCCCGGGTCGGTGTCGATGCCGATCACCGGCTGCCCCGAGAGGTACTTCGCGGCGTTGGCGACCAGCCCGTCCTGTCCGGCCACGATCACCACGTCCTCCGGAGCGAAGAGGAAGCGGTCCAGGTCGGCGCGTTCCACCCGGGAGCGCCGCCAGGTGAGCGGCACCGCGGACGCCACGTCGGCCAGCGCCCGCAGCGTCCGGTGGTGCCGCTCCGCCACCTCGTCCAGGGAGCGCCCGCGGGTGGAGAGGAAGAACGCGGCCTGGCCGTGCGTACCGTGCCGGGCGAGCAACTCCTCGTACTCCGTGGTCCGGTGCACGAGGACGGCGCGGGGGGCGAGGCTCACGCCGGGGTCCCGCCGCCGGGGCGGCCGAGGCGCGAGAGCAGCCCGGTCAGCACGTCGGGGGAGAGGGTGAGGCTGTCGATGTGCGGCAGGTTCTCCGCCAGTCTGGTCGCCGCGAGGGCGTGCAGGGTGGCCGCGTCGACTTCCGCGTGGACGCGCAGCCAGGCCGCCTGCGCGTCGGCCCGGGCCGCGCCCGTCTCCCGTACGGCCTCCGCCTCCGCCTTGGCCAGCCGTACCGCGCGGGAGGCCTCGGCGCGGGCGCGGACGTCGTCGGCCGCCGCCTTCTCCTCGGCCTCGCGCCGGGCGTTGGTACCGCGCTGGTCGACCAGCTGCTCCTCCCGGCGGGCCAGTTCGATCTGGCTGGCGAGCTCGTTCTCGGCGATGGCGCGTTCCCGTTCGACCGCCACCGCGCGGCGCTCGTAGGTGGCCCGGTCGGCCTCCTGCTGGATCTGCTCGCGGGCGGGGGTGCGCAGGGCGCGCTCCACCTCCGCCTCCGGGCGGATGGCCACGACCCGGGTCGCCACCACGTCGAGCCCTGTCGCGGGCAGCCGGGGCTCGGCCGCGAGTCCGGCCGACACCCGCTCGCGCACCAGAGCCACACCGTCGACGAGGGCGATGGCGAGAGGGGTGCGGGCCAGGGCGTCGAGCGTGTGCTGCTGCGCGGTCTCGGTCAGCAGGGTCGCGATCTGTTCGAGCGGGGAGCCGCGCCACACCCCGGTGTCCGGGTCCACGGAGAAGTCCAGCCGGGCCGCCGCCTGCGCCGGGTCGCTTACCCGGTAGGTGACGGTGGCCTGCACGGTCACGTCCTGGAAGTCGGCGGTGCGGGCGTGGAACGCCATCGCCAGCTCCCGGTCGTCCACCGGCACCTCGGAGAGCGCGGCGCTCAGCGAGCGGTACCAGAAACTCAGCCCGGGACCGTCGTGGGTGAGCGTGCCGCGCTTGTGGTGACGGATGTGGGCGGTGGGGGCGGAGCGCAGGTGGCGCCAGCCGAAGCGCCGTGTGATGTCGGCCATGGGAACGGCCCCTTCCGTTTCTCGTCAGGATGACGACAAGGGAGACGATAGGGGCGTACGAGGATATCGTCAAGGGGACGAAAAAGGGCTCCGGGGGCGAACCTTCGAAGCCCTTCGGCCACGCGAACGGCCGGCGTCTTCGGTGGAAGTCGCCGGCCGTCGGGGTGCGCCGCCCCCGTCCCCACGGTGCGGCGCGAGCGGGCCGGTCCCACCGCTGGGATGGACGGCCCACGTTTGTCAGGGCTCGGTCGCGGGGGGCTCCAGACCGAGCCCGGGCAGGATGGCCCGTTCCGTGAAGCGCACGAGGTACTCCCCGTCGGCCTGCCGGGCGTCGAGCAGGGGGCGCACGCGCACCATGCCGAACAGCTGGGCCGGGACGTACTGGGCGGTCGCGCAGTCGGGGGCGATCTCGCCGCGTTCGCGGCCCCTGTGGACCATCGCCTCGATCGCCGCGATCTCCGGCATCACCAGTGACTCGCGCATCGCGCAGAGCAGCTCCGGGCTCTGCAGGGCGGCGTGGCTCAGTGCGTGCACCAGCGAGGTGTCGAGGCCGGAGCGGGCGCCGATCGCCCGTGCCGCCGCCAGCAGGTCGCCGGCCAGGGTGCCGGTGTCGATGTGGGCGAGCGACTCGCGCCGGGTGCTGTGGAGTGCCGCCACGACCAGCTCGGGCTTCGATCCCCACTGCCGGTACAGCGTCGACTTGCCGCAGCGGGTCCGCGCGGCGACGCCCTCCATGGTGAGGGATTCGTACCCGCTCTCGCGGAGCAGCTCCAGCACCGCCGCGTAGAGCTCCTGGGCGCGCTCCGGTGTGATTTTCGACCTGGGTGACCGGGGTGAGGGCGTCGCCGAGTCCTGCGCCTCGGTGTCCTGGAGCGCCGCGTTTTCCTGAGTTCCCTGTGCGGAGTCCCGGCT
>NZ_JBHWZJ010000501.1:0-4233 GCF_042728415.1 Streptomyces sp. NPDC060198
CCCCGGAAACAGCCGTTGCTGTTTCCGGGGAGCGGGAGACCTCGTGGCCTTGCGGGCCTGTGCCGCCGGGACCTGTGGTGCCGGGGCCCGTGCCTCGGAGCGTCAGTCGCGGCCCTCCCCGGCGTGCTCGGGCGTGAGGTCGTCGTGCGTGGGCCGCACGTACGTGGTGACGGCGTCCTTCGGGGTTCCGGCGGTTCCGGCGGTTCCGGTGCGGGTGCCGCGCATCGCCTTGATCCGGAGAGCCGCCGGCTCGGTCCAGCGGGCGGTGAGCGGGCCGAGGATGACCAGGATCAGTACGTACGCGGTGGCGATGGGCCCGATACGCGGCTCGGTCGCGACGGCCAGGCCCGCGATGACGATGGAGAACTCGCCGCGCGCCACGAGCGTGCCGCCGGCCCGCCACCTGCCACGGGACTTGATGCCCGCGCGACGGGCCGCGTACCAGCCGGTGAAGATCTTGGTGAGCATGGTGACGACGGCGAGCAGCGCTGCCGGGAGCAGGACCGGCGGGATGTCGGCCGGGTTGGTCGAGAGCCCGAAGAAGACGAAGAACACCGCCGCGAAGAGATCCCGCAGCGGCGTGAGCAGCTTGCGGGCTCCCTCGGCGACCTCGCCCGAGAGCGCGATGCCGACGAGGAACGCGCCCACGGCCGCCGAGACCTGGAGTTCCTGCGCCAGCCCGGCGACGAGCACGGTCAGACCGAGGACGACGAGGAGCAGCATCTCCGGGTTGTCGGAGGAGACGGCCCGGCTGATGAGCCGGCCGTGGCGCAGCGCCAGATAGAGGACGAACCCCACGGTCCCGAGCGCGATCAGCAGCGCGATGCTGCCTCCGGCGAGCCCGACTCCGGCGACCATGGCGGTCAGCAGCGGCAGGTACACCGCCATCGCCAGGTCCTCGATGACGAGAACGCCGAGAATGACCGGGGTCTCCCGGTTGCCGAGGCGCCCCAGGTCCGTCATCACCTTGGCGATCACACCGGACGAGGAGATCCAGGTGACCCCGGCCAGTGCGACGGCCCCGGCGGGACCCCAGCCGAGGATCAGCGCGGCGACGGCGCCGGGGGTCGCGTTGAGGACGAAGTCCACGAGGCCGGAGGGGTACTGGGTCTTGAGGCTCGTGACCAGTTCGGAGGCGCTGTATTCGAGCCCGAGGAGGAGCAGCAGCAGGATCACGCCTATCTCGGCGCCGACCGCGGTGAACTCCTCACTCGCGCCGAGCGGCAGCAGCCCGCCCTCGCCGAACGCGAGACCTGCCAGGAGGTAGAGGGGAATCGGCGAGAGACCTATCCGGCCGGCGAACCGTCCGATGATCCCCAGCCCGAGAATGACGGAGCCGAGCTCCACCAGCAGTGCGGTCATGTCGTGCACGATCAGCCCTCCGCAATGATCTCGGAGAGCGTGTCGACGCCCTCACGGGTACCGACGACGACGAGCGTGTCGCCGATGGCCAGCCGGAAGTCGGGCCCCGGCGACGGATGCGCACTGTGCGTCCGCAACACCGCCACGATCGAGGCCCCCGTCCGGGTCCGCGCCTGCGTGTCCCCCAGCACCCTTCCTCCGTAAGGCGAACGCGACCCGAGCGGGATGTGCTCGGTGACCAGGTCGATGCCCTCGGTCCGTACGGCGTCGATCGGTGCGGGATCGATGAGGTGGGCGAGCGCGGTCGCCTCGTGCGTCGTCAGGGGGACGGACAGCCGGCACGAATCTGGGTCGTCCTGCTCGTAGAACCCGATGAACCGGCGCCCGTCGTGGTGGACGACGACGGAGATGTGCTGGCCCGACTCGGTGATGAAGTCGTACTGAGTTCCGACTCCGGGCAGCGTGGTGCGGCGGGTTCCCATGGCTTCCTCCCGAGTGGCACGCCGGTGCGTGTGGCGCCCCTTGTGAGCTCTTGGTGATCTCTTTACCTTTCAATACCTTAACGCGATCCATACGCGTTACCGGGAGCCGGGGGCGGGAGTGAGGTGTATAAGCGTCGGCGGGCGGGGTGGCGCGGTGTCTCTCCGGTGTGCCGTGGGGCAGGGGTGGCGGCGTCCGGCGGTGACCGTTCGCGGGGTGGGTGACGGGGCGGGCGGGGTGTGGTGAACTGGGCTGGAGAGGGAGGGCGTTGGTGCTGCCGGGTGGGGCGGAATCGGCCGAGTGGGACCGGGAGCCGACTGCCGCTGGACAGCCCGCAGGTCAGAAAGAGTGCTTCCCGCGCGTGCGGGGATGGTCCGCACGCGTGCATCATCCGCATCTGCGGAGCGCTGTGTTTCCCGCGCGTGCGGGGATGGTCCCGACGGCATCTGGGAAGTCCGAGGCGGCCGACAGTGCTCCCCGCGCGCGGGGACGGTCCCGGGCAAGCCCTCAGGGCGGCAGCCCGCACGAAGTGCTCCCGGCGGTGTCGGGCTTCTCGTGCTCCCCGCACGCGGGGATGGCCCTGACCGTAACCAGGCCCGCATGGTGTGCGACGCGTGATCCCCGCAGGTGCGGGGATGGCCCGATGAGGGCGCCGGGCGGGGGATTGCGGTCGCCTTGCTCCCCGCCCGTGCGGGGACGAGCAGAGGATCTTCGTCGGCCCCGTGCGTCACTCACGTCCCGGGAGCCTCGGTCGCCCGGCGGCGGGAAATCCGTTTCCGGCGTCGGGCGGAGTGGCCGCACACTGCGAGCATGGACGAGACGAGTGTCACTCCCCGCAGCCGTACCCGTGGCACCACCGAAGCGGAGACCTCGTCCCTCCGGTCCGGCGAACTGCTCGGATACCCCACCGGAGAACGTCTGCTGATCGTCAACTGTGACGACTTCGGGATGTACCCCGCCATCAACGAGGCGGTGGTGGAGGCGATCGAGCAGGGTGTCGCGGGTTCGTGCAGCCTGATGGTTCCGTGCCCGGCCGCACCGGACGCGATGCGGCGACTGCTCCGGCGGCCGGAGGTCTCGTTCGGCGTCCACCTCACGATGGTCTGCGAGATGCCCGGTGCCCCCTGGGGTCCGGTGAGCGCCAGGGAGCAGGTGCCGTCCCTGCTGGACCCCGTGGGCAGGTTCTTCGCCCCGACCCCCTCCGGCCGTGGGGCGCTCCTCGCCCAAGCCCGGATCGAGGACGTGGAGCGGGAGTTCCGGGCCCAGATCGACACCGTGGCGGTGGCCGGCCTCACCCCCACCCACCTGGACTTCCACTGCCTCGCGGACGGTGGCCGCGACGACATCTTCGACCTCACCGTGTCCCTCGCCACCGAGTACGGTCTCGCCGTCCGGGCCTGGCTGGACCCCGCACGCGAGGCTGTGCGCCGGCGTCGCCTGCCCGTCAGCGAGAACGACTTCCTGGACAGCTACGCCCTCCCGCTCGACGGCAAACCGTCCCGGTACGCCCAGCTCCTGCGCGACCTGCCGCCCGGCCTCAACGAATGGGCGGTCCACCCGAGCCTCGGCACCCGGGAGTCCCGGGCCCTGGACGACGGCTGGCGCGTACGACGTACGGACTACGAGTTCCTGGTCTCGCCGGAGGCGCGAGCGCTACTGGCCGAGGAGGGCATCCGGCTGGTCGACTACGCGGAGGTGCGGCGGGTGTGGCAGGAGCGGGGCCGTGGGGGTCGCCTCGGGTGTTGAGCGGAACCGTGGCGTGGTGGCACGCGTTGGTGTCGGGGGAGGGTGAGCCTTGAGGGTGCGGATCCGGGCGGTGATGGCCGGCTGAACGCCCAGGTCAGGCAGAGCGCTTCCCGCGTGTGCGGGGATGTTTGCGAGGCGGGCCACGTGCGCGCAAGGGTGGTCGAGCGCTTCCCGCGTGTGCGGGGATGTTCCCGGGAACTCCCGCAGGGCGCGCCAGACGGTGAGGTGCTGCCCGCGTGTGCGGGGATGGTCCCGCCCGTACAGCCATGTCCGCATTGCGCGACGAGTGCTCCCCGCATGCGCGGGGATGGTCCCCGGAGCTCGGGGTCGGCCACCAGATTGCCGATGTGCTCCCCGCACCTGCGGGGATGGTCCCTGGACTCCGTCCTGGAGGGTGACCCGGGCGCCGTGCTCCCCGCACCTGCGGGGACGGTCCCCGGACGTGCCGCCCGGTTCTTCTCCGCGCCGGCGGGACAGCCCTCCAAGGGTTGTCCCGCAATTCGTGGTGGATCAGTGCGCGGCGCCGGATGCGGTGCATCGCAAGGCGGAGGGGCGTCCGCATACTGGGCGTATTCGGGCGTTCCGACAACGCAGCGAGGTGCCGTAGCTGTCGTCGTGCGCCCGCCGGGGATTACGGGACAGCCC
>NZ_JBHWZJ010000502.1:0-4193 GCF_042728415.1 Streptomyces sp. NPDC060198
CCGTCGCGGTGCGCGCCCCTTCCCACTCCTGCGGACGCCCGTGAACCGGGCGGGCCCGCAGCGGTCAGCCCATGAACTTCTTGAACTCGTCCGGCAGCTCGAAGTCCTTGCCCTGCGCGGCCTGGCCGGGCACGCCGAAGGCGCCGCCCTGGGCCGCCGCCTGCTCGCGGCGGTCCGCGGCGGCCTGCTCGTCGGCCTTGCGCTTCATCGGGTTGCCGCTCTTGCGCTTGCCCTTGGCCTGCTTGATCTGCTTCTTCTGCCGGCCGGGGCCGCCACCCATGCCCGGCATCCCCGGCATTCCGGGCATCCCGCCGCCCTGGGCCATCCGCGACATCATCTTGCGGGCTTCGAAGAAGCGCTCCACGAGGTTCTTCACCGCGGAGACCTCGACGCCCGAACCCTTCGCGATACGGGCCCGGCGCGAGCCGTTGATGATCGTCGGCTCGGCGCGCTCCTTGGGCGTCATCGACTTGATGATCGCGGCGGTGCGGTCCACGTCGCGCTCGTCGATGTTGGCGATCTGGTCCTTGATCTGCCCCATGCCGGGCAGCATGCCGAGCAGCTTGGAGATGGAGCCCATCTTGCGGACCTGCTCCATCTGGGCCAGGAAGTCGTCGAGCGTGAAGTCCTTGCCCTTGCTCGACGCCAGCTTGGAGGCCATTTTGGCGGCCTCTTCCTGGCTGAACGTCTTCTCCGCCTGCTCGATGAGGGTGAGCAGGTCACCCATGTCGAGGATGCGGGAGGCCATGCGGTCCGGGTGGAAGGCGTCGAACTCGTCGAGCTTCTCGCCGTTGGACGCGAACATGATCTGCTTGCCCGTGACGTGGGCGATCGACAGGGCGGCACCACCGCGGGCGTCACCGTCGAGCTTGGAGAGCACCACACCGTCGAAGCCGACGCCGTCGCGGAAGGCCTCGGCGGTGTTGACCGCATCCTGGCCGATCATCGCGTCGACGACGAAGAGGATCTCGTCGGGGCTGACGGCGTCGCGGATGTCCGCGGCCTGGCGCATCAGCTCCTGGTCGATACCGAGGCGGCCCGCGGTGTCGACGATGACGATGTCGTGGACCTTGGTCTTGGCGAACTCGATGGAGTCCTTCGCGACCTGCACCGGGTCACCGACGCCGTTGCCCGGCTCGGGCGCGTACACCGCGACGCCGGCGCGCTCGGCGACGACGCTCAGCTGGTTGACGGCGTTGGGGCGCTGGAGGTCGCAGGCGACGAGGAGGGGGCTGTGGCCCTGCCCCTTGAGCCAGAGACCGAGCTTTCCGGCGAGGGTCGTCTTACCCGCACCCTGGAGGCCCGCGAGCATGATCACGGTGGGCGGGTTCTTCGCGAACCGCAGCCGCCGGGTCTCCCCGCCGAGGATGGAGACGAGCTCCTCGTTGACGATCTTGACGACCTGCTGGGCCGGGTTCAGCGCGCCGGAGACCTCGGCGCCGCGCGCCCGCTCCTTGACGTTGGCGATGAAGGCGCGGACCACCGGAAGCGCGACGTCCGCTTCGAGCAGGGCGATACGGATCTCGCGAGCCGTGGCGTCGATGTCCGCCTCGGACAAGCGGCCCTTGCCCCGGAGGTTCTTGAAAGTCGCGGCAAGGCGGTCGGAGAGAGTATCGAACACGGCGCTCGTCGGTCCTCAGGGTCGGGGGCGTAACAGGTCGCCTCCTAGAGTATCCGGCCCGGGCGAGCGGCCGTCCTCGCCGGTGGCGATCGGTACGTACGGAGCGGGCGCGCGACGGCACCGGGCGGCGGCGGTACGGGCGGAGGGCGCGCGCTCCCGCCCGTACCGCCCCCCGCGCCGGGAGACGGGACGGCCCGCTCAGCGCAGGGCGGCCTCCAGCGACTTCGCCACGGTGGCGGCCTCCTCGTCGGAGAGGACCGTCCCGTCCACGCGTGTGACGTAGACGGTGTCCACCGCGTTGGCACCCAGCGTCGCGACATGGGCCGAGCGCACCCGTACCGCGCTGTCCTCCAGCGCCTGCCCGATGCGGTGCAGCAGCCCCGGGGCGTCCTGCGCGCGGACCTCGATGACCGTGGCCTGCCGGGAGGCGGCGGACGCGACCGTGACCCGGGGCGGCGGGGCCTTGATGCCGCGCCGCCGCGGATAGGCGGACTCCCGTTCGGCGAGACGGGCCTGGATGTCGAGCGCCCCGTCCAGCACCCGCAGGAGGTCGGTGCGGAGGCGGGAGGCCTCGGGCAGCTCGCCGTACTCGGCGGCCACCCGCCAGCTGAGCAGCAGCAGGTCGGCGGACTCGCCCAGTTCGGTGGGGAGCTCGACGGCGCGCAGGTCGGCGGCGCGGACGGTGAGGCGGTGCAGGGCCAGCACCCCCGCGACGGCGGGCAGGACCCCGGGCCGGTCCGGCAGCGCGATGAGGAGTTCGACGCCGACCGGGCCCGGTTCGCCCGATTCGGAGGGCGGTTCGGGCTGGGTGTGCAGGGCGAGGACGGGTTCGCGGGTGCGCAGCGCCTCGACGGCGAGGCGTTCCTGTTCGGCGTCGGGCACGGCGGGCCCGGGGTCGGCGGGTGCCTCTCCGGCCAGTACGGCGGCCACCCGTGCGACGAGGTCGTCGACGAGGGAGGCGCGCCAGGTGCTCCAGGCTGCGGGTCCGGTGGCCAGCGCGTCGGCCTCGGTGAGCGCGTGGAGCAGTTCCAGGGTGGAGAGGGAGCCGACCGCCTCGGCGACCGACGTGACGGTGTCGGGGTCGTCCAGGTCGCGGCGGGTCGCGGTCTCGATGAGCAGCAGGTGCCGGCGTACGAGGGTGGCGACGACCGCGACGTCGGCCTTGTCGAAGCCGATGCGGGTGGCCATGTCGCGGGCGATGACCTCGCCGGCCACGGAGTGGTCGCCGGGCCAGCCCTTGCCGATGTCGTGCAGCAGGGCGGCGACCAGCAGGAGGTCGGGGCGCCCGACCCGGCGGGTCAGGGAGGAGGCGCGGACGGCGGTCTCGACGAGGTGGCGGTCGACGGTCCAGGTGTGGACGGCGTTGCGCTGGGGGCGGCAGTGGACGCGCTCCCAGTCGGGCAGCAGCCGCGTGACGATGCCTTCGGCTTCGAGCGCCTCCCACACCGCGACGGTCGCCTCGCCCGCGCCGAGCAGGGTGACCAGTTCCTCGCGGGCCTCGGGGGGCCAGGGTACGGAGAGGGGTGCCGCGGCTCCGGCGAGGTGGCGCACCAGGTGGCGGGAGAGCGGGAGCCCGGACTCGGCGGCGGCGGCGGCCGCGCGCAGGGTCAGCACGGGGTCGCGCTCGGGGCGGGCGGAGCGGGCGAGGACGACCTCGCCGTCCGCCTCGACCACCCCTTCGGCGAGCGGGGTGCGGTCGGGGGCGGGTTTGGCGCCGCCGAGCATGGCGCGCAGGCGGGGGCGCATCGAGCGGGCGCGCAGCACGCGGTCGACCTCGCGCCAGGTGACGTCGGAGGCGTAACTGACGGTACGGGCGGCCTCGTACACCTGGCGGAGCAGGGCGTCGGCGTCGAGCAGGCCGAGTGCCTCGGCGACCTGGTCCTGTTCCTGCAGGGCGAGCCGGTCGGTGGCCCGGCCGGTCACCAGATGCAGGGCGTCGCGGGTGTCGAGGAGGACGCGGCGGGCTTCGAGGAGTCCTTCGCGAGGGGCGTCGGCCACCCAGGAGGCGGCGACGGCGCGCAGGGCTGTGGCGTCACGGAGGCCGCCGCGGGCCTCCTTGAGGTCGGGTTCCAGGAGGAACTGCAGTTCGCCCATGCGTTCGGCCCGCTCCTGGCAGAGCTCGTGGAGGGCGGGCAGCCGCTTGGGGGCCTGGTTGCGCCAGTCCGCGAGGACGTGGGTGCGCAGCGCGGTGACGAGGCCCACGTCGCCGGCGACCGCGCGGGCGTCCAGCAGGCCGAGGTGGACCTTGAGGTCGTCGCCCGCGGCCTTGCGTGCCTCCGCCGGGGTGCGTACGGAGTGGTCGAGCGCGAGGCCCAGGTCCCAGACGGGGTACCAGATCCGGTCCGCCAGGGCCGAGACGGCTCCGGCGTCGGCCGATCCGTCGTGCAGCAGGACCAGATCCAAGTCGCTGCGCGGGGAGAGTTCGCCGCGGCCGTATCCGCCGACGGCGACGAGAGCGGCGCCGCGTACCCCCGCGTGTTCGGTGGCGGCGGTGAAGAGGCCGTTCAGCCAGTCGTCGGTGAGGCCGGCCAGGGCCGAACGGCGCGGCGGCCCGGACCGCGTCTCCTGCTGG
>NZ_JBHWZJ010000503.1:0-4193 GCF_042728415.1 Streptomyces sp. NPDC060198
CCCCACGGGGCATCCGCAGCCGGCTGTTTTCCCCGGAGCCGCCGCCGTATCCGCGCGCAATCCGCGCCTTATCCGCGCCGCATCCGAACAAAGACGTAATGGATCTCCCCACCGGGGCGGTGGCGCTCTAGGCTCTGACGTACCGCCGACCGCGCAGTGCGGGGCCGGACGACCGCGCACGCAACCGGACAAGCAGCGGTACTTGAGCGTCGTCCCCGGAGGGACGACGCCGGGCAAGGAGGGCCGCATGACCGTACGGCGAGTAATGGGCATCGAAACGGAGTACGGAATCTCCGTCCCCGGCCACCCCAACGCCAATGCCATGCTCACCTCGTCCCAGATCGTCAACGCCTACGCGGCCGCGATGCACCGGGCGCGCCGAGCCCGCTGGGACTTCGAGGAGGAGAATCCGCTGCGGGACGCGCGAGGCTTCGACCTCGCCCGCGAGACCGCCGACTCCAGCCAGCTCACCGACGAGGACATCGGGCTGGCCAACGTCATCCTGACGAACGGCGCCCGCCTCTACGTCGACCACGCGCACCCCGAGTACAGCTCTCCGGAGATCACCAATCCCAGGGACGCCGTCCTCTGGGACAAGGCCGGCGAGCGCATCATGGCCGAGGCCGCCGAACTGGCCGCCGCCATCCCCGGCGCCCAGCCGATCCACCTCTACAAGAACAACACCGACAACAAGGGCGCCTCCTACGGCACGCACGAGAACTACCTGATGAGGCGGGACACCCCCTTCTCGGACATCGTGCGCCACCTGACCCCGTTCTTCGTGAGCCGCCAGGTCGTCACCGGGGCGGGACGGGTCGGCATCGGGCAGGACGGCCGCGACCACGGCTTCCAGCTCAGCCAGCGCGCCGACTACTTCGAGGTGGAGGTGGGGCTGGAGACGACGCTCAAGCGCCCCATCATCAACACCCGCGACGAACCGCACTCCGACGCGGAGAAGTACCGCAGGCTGCACGTCATCATCGGGGACGCCAACCTCTCCGAGATCTCGACCTATCTGAAGCTCGGCACCACCTCCCTGGTCCTCTCGATGATCGAGGACGGGTTCATCAACGTCGACCTCGCCGTCGACCAGCCCGTGCGGACGCTGCACCAGGTCTCGCACGACCCGTCCCTCCAGCGTCTGATCACGCTCCGCAGCGGCCGGACACTCACCGCGGTGCAGCTCCAGATGGAGTACTTCGAGCTGGCCCGCAAGTACGTGGAGGAGCGGTACGGCGCCGACGCCGACGAGCAGACCCGGGACG
Organism: Streptomyces sp. NPDC060198; assembly: GCF_042728415.1. NCBI lineage: Bacteria > Bacillati > Actinomycetota > Actinomycetes > Kitasatosporales > Streptomycetaceae > Streptomyces > Streptomyces sp. NPDC060198. Next base: position 1,266 of record NZ_JBHWZJ010000503.1, read on the forward strand.
TCCTGCTGCGCTGGGAGGACACGCTCAACCGCCTGGAGAACGACCCGATGAGCCTGTCGGGGGAGCTGGACTGGGTGGCCAAGCGGGCCCTCATGGACGGCTACCGCCGCAGGGACGGCCTGGAATGGGACGCCCCGCGCCTGCACCTGGTGGACCTCCAGTACGCGGACGTACGGCCCGACAAGGGTCTCTACAACCGGCTCGTGGCCGGTGGGCGGATGAAGCGTCTGCTCGACGAGGACGCGGTCTCCCGGGCGCGTACACAGCCTCCGGAGGACACCCGGGCCTACTTCCGCGGCCGCTGCCTGGAGCAGTACGCGGACGACGTGGCCGCCGCCTCCTGGGACTCGGTCATCTTCGACCTGCCGGGCCATGACTCTCTGCAACGGGTGCCCACCATGGAGCCGCTGCGCGGTACGCGGGAGCACGTCAAGAACCTCCTGGACCGCTGCCGCACGGCGGAGGAGCTGGTCCGGGTGCTGTCCGGCGGCTGAACGGGCCGCCGGAGGGGAATGATCGGGACAGGGCCCGGACGTTGGAAAAGTACCGGGCCGATGTCGGACCCCGTGGGTAGGGTCTGATCAAGAGCTTCGAATGCTTCGAACCGAGCGGGGTGAGCTAGATGGCGACCAAGGACACCGGCGGCGGACAGCAGAAGGCGACGCGCTCCACCGAGGAGACCGAGGAGCAGGCGCAGGAAGCGCAGGCTTCGGAGGACCTCAAGGAGCGCCAGGAGAAGCTGAGCGACGACGTCGACTCGGTCCTGGACGAGATCGACGACGTCCTGGAGGAGAACGCCGAGGACTTCGTACGGAGCTTCGTGCAGAAGGGCGGGGAGTAGTCCGCGCCAGTCCGGCGCGGACCGCGGTCCCGGGCGGCTGTCCGGTACACGTGCTCCGCGCCGGGTCACCGGAGGTGAACGGGCGTCCGGCGCCCCGAACCACCGGACCGGCTTCCCGCACGCACGCCGCCGCTGACCGTGAGGTCACCGGTGGCAGCCGGGCCGTCGGGGGGAGCGGCCGGCCGACGATTGCCTCCGCCGGCCGCTTCACCCGCACAGGTGGATCACCGCCACCGGGCGGGTAGGGTCCGTGACGTACCGTGCTTCAACCGCACACCGGCCATCGGCGCACCGGGTGTCCATCCCGACCCCGGCGGGCCGTCGCATGCATACCTGGAGGGAAACGCGTGGAAGCCAACACTCGTCACACCGGGCGTCTACCAGCTGCGTTCCTGACGCCGGGTTCGTCCTCGTTCATGGACTTCCTGTCCGACCACGCACCCGCGATGCTTCCGGGCAACCGGAACCTCCCGCCGCTCAAGGGCGCCGTCGAGGCACCGCACGGGACGACCATCGTCGCGGCCTCGTTCCCCGGCGGCGTGGTGCTCGCCGGTGACCGGCGGGCCACCATGGGCAACATGATCGCGCAGCGCGACATCGAGAAGGTCTTCCCCGCCGACGAGTACTCCGCCGTCGGCATCGCGGGCACCGCCGGTCTCGCGGTGGAGATGGTCAAGCTCTTCCAGCTGGAGCTGGAGCACTTCGAGAAGGTCGAGGGTGCGCAGCTCTCCCTGGAGGGCAAGGCGAACCGCCTCTCCACGATGATCCGCGGCAACCTGGCGATGGCCATGCAGGGACTCGCGGTCGTCCCCCTCTTCGCCGGCTACGACGTCGACAAGGGCCGGGGCAGGATCTTCTCGTACGACGTCACCGGAGGCCGCTCCGAGGAGCACGCCGGATACGCCTCCACGGGCTCCGGCTCGCTCTTCGCCCGCGGCTCCATGAAGAAGCTCTACCGCGAGGACCTGACGGAGTCCCAGGCGCTCACCCTGGTCGTGCAGGCCCTGTACGACGCCGCGGACGACGACTCCGCGACCGGCGGCCCCGACGTGGCGCGCCGTATCTACCCGATCGTCACCGTCATCACCGACGAGGGCTTCCGCCGGCTGTCGGACGGCGAGTCCTCCGCGATCGCCCGGGAGATCCTGGAGCGCCGTCTCGAACAGCCCGACGGCCCGCGCGCGGCTCTGCTCTGATCAGGCCCGGGGTTCCGGGGATTCCCAGATGCACTCGTCACTGACAGAAAGGGACGGATAGCCGGTGTCGACGCCGTTCTATGTCTCACCCCAGCAGGCCATGGCCGACCGGGCGGAGTACGCCCGCAAAGGCATCGCCCGAGGTCGCAGCCTGGTCGTGCTGCAGTACGCCGACGGCATTGTGTTCGTCGGCGAGAACCCGTCCCGCGCGCTGCACAAGTTCAGCGAGATCTACGACCGGATCGGCTTCGCCGCCGCCGGCAAGTACAACGAGTACGAGAACCTCCGCATCGGCGGGGTGCGCTACGCCGATCTGCGCGGATACACCTACGACCGCGACGACGTGACGGCCCGTGGGCTGGCCAACGTCTACGCCCAGACGCTGGGCACCATCTTCTCCAGCGCGGCCGAGAAGCCGTACGAGGTGGAGCTGGTCGTCGCCGAGGTCGGTGCCGAGCCCGAGGGCGACCAGATCTACCGGCTGCCGCACGACGGATCGATCGTCGACGAGCACGGGTCGGTCGCGGTCGGCGGGAACGCCGAGCAGATCAGCACCTTCCTGGACCAGCGGCACCGCGACGGCATGACGCTGGCCGAGGCGCTCAAGCTCGCCGTCCAGGCGCTCTCCCGCGACCCCAACGGCAGCGAGCGGGAGATCCCCGCGGAGCGGCTGGAGGTCGCGGTGCTGGACCGGACCCGGCCGCAGCAGCGCAAGTTCAAGCGGATCGTCGGACGGCAGCTCGCGCGGCTGCTGGAGGCCGACGGCGCCGCGGCGACCACCCCCACGGACGCGCCGTCCGACACGGAGGAGTCCGAGGAGTCGGGCGGGTCCACCGAGGAGTAGTCCCCGGCGGCCGCTCGGCGACCCTGCCCCGGGCCCCCGTCCAGCGG
>NZ_JBHWZJ010000504.1:0-4175 GCF_042728415.1 Streptomyces sp. NPDC060198
CGGGGACACACCGCACGGGCGTCCGTCAGACCAGGAGGACGCAGGAGGCGGCCGGTGCGTCGATCGAGCCCGCGTGGCGCGGTACGCCGGTCTCCTGGTCGACGGCGAACCAGCTGACGTCTCCGGACCGCTCATTGGCCGCGTACAGCCACTGCCCTGTGGGGTCGAGTGTCAGATCGCGCGGCCAGTTGCCGCCGCAGGGGACGGACGCGACCAGCTGCGCCTTCTCACCCGTCTCGTCCAGGGTGAGTACGGAGATGCTGTCGTGCCCCCGGTTGGCGGTCCAGACGAACCTGCCGTCGAGGGAGACGACGACCTCGGACGGGTACGTGCGGTCCGGGGCACCGGCCGCCTCCTCGGGCAGTACCGGCACCTCGTGGAGCGGCTCCAGCACGCCCGTTGCCGCGTCCCAGCGGCAGAGGGTGAGGGTCGGCTCCAGCTCGTTCAGGACGTACGCGTGGCCGCCCGCCGGGTGGAAGGCCAGGTGGCGGGGGCCGGAGCCGGGGCGCAGCGCGGTCTGTCCGTGCGGGCGCAGCTCGCCGGTGACCGGGTCGACGGCGCCGACGTACACCGAGTCGGTGCCGAGGTCCACGCTCAGCAGCCAGGCGCCCGACGGGTCGGGCAGCACCTGGTGGGCGTGCGGTTCCGTCTGCCGTCCGGCGTCGGGGCCGCTGCCCTCGTGCTGTTCGACGAAGACGGCGGCGCGGAGCGACCCGTCCTCCCGGAGCGGCAGCACGGTGACGCTGCCGGAGCCGTAGTTCGCGGTGACCAGGTGGTTCGCCGCGAGGGTGAGGTGGGTCGGTCCGTCGCCGTTCACCGAGCGCAGGCAGCCACCGACGAGCCGGGGCACCTCGCCTTCGATGTCGAGTGCGGCGGCGGCGCCCTCGGACGCCTCGCTGACGGCGTAGAGGATCGTGCCGTCGGCCGATGCCACGAGGAACGACGGATCGGGGACGGTGTCGGTCGAGCCGACCACTGTGAGCGCGCCGGTCTCCCGGTCCACCTCCGCGACGGTGATGCCCTTCCCGCCATTGGTGGTGAAAGACCCTATGAACGCCCGCCCGGCGCTGTTGCCGCTCATCGCGCTACCCCTTTGTGCCCGTACCTGGTGTTTGGGTGCGGGCCGTGCGGTCCGCCCGGCCGACGGTAGCAGGCGCTGATCGCCCGGCAGGGCCGGGCTCGGGCCGGTGGCCCCACCAAAACGGTGTGCCCGCCGGCACGCCCCGGACCGAGGTCGCCGCTCGGCCCGTACGCGTCCCGCTCAGGCACTCGCCGGCACCGGGCCGCCCCGTCGCAGCGGCTCGGCCAGATCGAGAAGGGCCTGCTCCAGCGCGTGGAGGTGGGCGAACGCCGGTTCGGCGTGTGTCGCCGCCGGCGCCGAGGGAACGTGCTCGCGGCGGCGGTCCGGTACCGGCGGATCGGTGAGCGCCTCGACGGCGGCCTCCACGCGCCAGCAGGCGGCGGCGAGCCGTGCGTCGTGGGAGGCCTCGGGGTCGGCGGCGACGGAGGCGAGTCCGCGCACCTCGCGGGCGCAGCCGTCGAGCAGGGCGAGAACCTGGCGCGCCCGCCCCTTGCGTGCCCTCATCGGGCTCAGTGGGTGGACGAGCGGTGCCAGCGAGAGCCGTACCCGGCCGAGGATGGCTTCCAGTTCGGCCACCAGGGGTGCCGGGTCGGCGTCCGCGCCGCCTGCGAGCCGGGCCGCGGCCTCGGCGGTACAGGCGTGCACGCAGCGCAGCGCCCGGGCCACCCAGGCGTCGGTCACGGAGTGCGTGGTCACCGGCAGGACGAAGAGGACCGCGAGGACGGCGCCCAGTGCGCCCACCGCCGTCTCGCCCACCCGCAGGACGAGGAGCGCCGGGTCGAGCACGCCGAGCAGCCCGTACAGCATGCTCGCCATGACGGTCACCGCGAGCATCATCCAGGTGTACGAGACGGCCGCGGTGTAGAAGACGCCGAAGACGCTCAGCGCGACGACCACCGCCGCCGCGACGGGGCTGTGGTGCAGCGGTACGGCGACGGCGAAGCCGAGTCCGATGCCGAGCACCGTCCCCAGGACCCTCCTGAAGCTCCGCACCACCGTCTCCCCGCGCGAGGTGGTGGCGACGAACACCCACCAGGTGGCGCCCACGGCCCAGTACCACCGCTGGTCCGACAGCACCTGTCCGGCCGCGAGCGCGAACGCGGCGCCGACGGAGGCCTGCACGGCCTGTCGTGTGGTGATCCGCGCGAGCCCGCTCCCGCCGGCCGGCGCGGGCACCGGGGACGGAACCGGCAGCCGTCGCTCGTAGCACCAGATCCCGAACCGGACGGCCGCCGCGGTGGCCACCGAGAGCAGTACGGCTCCGTACAGTTCCACGATCCGGCTGGGTACGGCGTGCAGGAACTGCGCCATGAAGCAGGTCATGAAGGCGAACACGCCGAGCGAGTGACCGCGCGGACCCCACCGTCGCGCGTACACCCCGCCGCCCACGGCGGCGAGGAACACCAGGTCCCGGGCGACCGGCACGTCCTGCAGGACGGCGGCGAGCACCAGCACCGGCAGCCCGACGACGGGCAGCAGCGCGGTCGTCACGGCCTGCCCGCGCACGGTCGGATCGCCGACCGTGAACAGGGCGAGCAGCGCGGACAGCCCGCCCGCGACGGTGGCGACCAGTGAATGTCCGGTGACCCCGCACAACGCGGCGGCCGACCCGATACCGAGCACGGCCCGGGCCGCGAACCGCAGTCGGATCCGCCCGGGATCCGGCGCCACGAACGCCCTCCTCAGCACGTCGCCCCACCCTTCCTTCTGTCCGCCTGCCTGGGCGCGCCTGGCACTGTCCGGGCGCATGAGAAAGGCGCTGCGGACCCCCCGTTCCGGGGCTCCGCAGCGCCATCGCTGCACACATCTCACCATTTACCTGGCCGACCGTTCAATCGACAGGGAAATCAGTGGTCCATTGGCTCATGTTCTCTACGCACCGCTGAGCCACGACAGAACCAACGGTTCACCGTCGAGTCCGTCCCGCCCGACCGGGGCACCCGCCCGGGGCACCCGCCCGGACCGCGGGTCCGCCCGTCTCCCGCCGAAGCCGTCAGAGCTGATTGATCGCGCGCATCGCCAGGCCTTCGGTGCCGGCCCAGCCGTTCACCCGTGCCGCGTCGTCGTAGGAGACGGAGCGCAGACCGTCGGGCAGGTCGAAGAGGAGGAAACCGCTGAGTTCGGTGCCCTCACCGGCGACCAGAGTGGCGGTGAACCGGTGGGACTGGTCGTACTCCGCTTCGCCTCCCTCGTCGTTGCCGAAGACGTACAGGCCCGCGTACGCCTTGCCGCCCCCCGCGACGACGAGCGGCTGGCTGTCCGGCCCCACGAGCGGCTCGACGCTCGGGTCGGCACTCCCGGAGCCGAGCCGTACCAGCGGTCCCTCGTTGAGGACGCACGGCACCTTGGCACCGTTGGTGACGGTCAGCAGGAAGTGACGGGGAGTCTCCCCGGGCGAGTCCTGGAGCTCGACCGCGGTGGTGAGGCCGTCGGCCTCGCAGTCCTGGTAGTCGGTGCCGTTGCCGCCACCGGTCTCGCCGCTGTCCCCGGCAGGTTCGGCGGTGGGGGCCGTACTCGTACCCGTGCCGGAGTCACCCGAGGGTTCGCCGTTCTTCGACGCGCTCGCCCCCGCCGACTGCCCGGCCGGCGCGGAGCCCGGTGCCGCCTTGCCGTCGCCGTCGGAGGACTGGCAGCCGGTGACCGCCAGCAGGGCTGCGACGACGGCCGCCCCAGCGAGGGTGCCGCCCAGGCCCCGACGTGGCGAACCGGCTCCGACCGTATTCGAGTTCATGCTGTGCCCCACTCCCCCCGTGACCAGCCCCAGGGCCGGCCGCCCGCAAGCTACCCGCCCATTCTGGAGGTGACCGATCCGGCCGGTATAGCCCGAATCCGGGTCTGTTACAGCCCTAGCACGAACCGAGCACCTTGACGTGACCATGCCTGCGACCTCCTCGCGAACACGCGTCGAGACGGCGACCGGTCAGGGTGGAGGCGACCGCCCACCCGGCCCGTGGCCGGCGGACCGCTCTCTCCGGGAGGGGCCCTGTCGCGCGGTGCGCAGGGGTGTTTCGAGAAGTGCACCGCGACGCGACGGGTGCGTAAAAAGATCCTCCTGGTCGTCGCCCAACGTTAGTCGGAGTTTTGATCTGTGTTG
>NZ_JBHWZJ010000505.1:0-4162 GCF_042728415.1 Streptomyces sp. NPDC060198
GGACTCCTGTTCCTCGGCCCGTGCCGCCTCGGCGGCCCGCGCGGCGGCGTCCGCCGCGGTGGCCGGGGTACCGTCCGCCTGGGTGCCGTAAGGGCTCGCGCTGTAGGTCTCGGCGCTGTTCGGCGTGCGCCAGTTCGGCGCGGTCACGCCGGGGACGAGAGCGGCGGCCGTGCTGTACGCACCGTCGACGGCGGGCAGTTGGACGTGCGCGGCCGCGTCCAGATTGTCCACGACTCCGATCTTCCAGTCCTGCTTGGCCCGGTCTTCCATCCGGTCCCAGAAGCCCTGGTCGGAGGGTGAGCCGAACGGAGTCTGGACGACCGGTCCCGCCGTCCCGCTCACCGTCTGGGCGGCCTGTCCGACGAACGGATCGAAGGCCTGATGGAAGAGATGAACGACCCGCTGGGCGGGCCAGGCGCCGGGACTGTTCCTCCAGGTCTCGTAGGCGCGGCTGAGCGCCATGGTGGAATCGCGCAGCTGACTGCGGGCACGGTCGATCTCCCCGGTGAACTCCCGGGGAGTCGTCATCTGCACCGCCAGGTCCTCGAATTCGTTGGCGATGCCCGTGAGCGCGTCCTTGAGGGCGCCGGCCGCGCTGCCCTGGAGCTCCGCGTCGGGCACGTCGATGTCGCGGGCCATGCCCGTGATCAGTTCGTGGGTGGCCATGAGGTGGTCGTGTACGCCCCGCGCGGCCATCACCGCAGAGTCGAAGCTGAGGAGCTTCACCATGTCGGTGCCCGCGTCGGAAGCGCCCCCGTACAGCCGGTCGATCGGTTCGCTCATGAACCGGTGGAGAGGTGTGTCCCCCTCGTTCGAGCCGATGTCCGGGGAGAGGCGGACGCCGACGCGGTAGTGGAGCACCGTGGGGAGCAAGAGCGGATCGGTGAGGATCCAGGGGATCGACACGGCCAGGTCCCAGCCCTCCGGCGGACCGCTCTGCGCGCTCGCCGGTTCCACCATGTGTTCGGCGAACCAGCTCGCGTAACCCTCCCCGCTGCCCGCGACCTGCTCCCTGGTGGTGGGTTCCTGCCCGGTGTACAGGGAGAGCGCGTCCTCCCAGGACCCTTCCGCCATCCGTCGTGCTCCTCTCGCGGGGCCGCGTCGCCCGTTTCGCCGCTACGCGGTGGGGGCCCCGGCCGGGGCGGTTGTCGTCGTGCTCGTCGATCCGCCGAAGGCCGCCAGGGCGTCCCGCAGATCGGCCATCATCTCGGCGGCGGTCAGCGCTGCGCCCTCCTCGCCCTCCTTCTGGAACTGGTGGGCGAGGACGAGGTCCTTGACGAGACCACCGAGATTGGTCTCCATCGAGGCCAGTTGCGTCTCCATGGCTACCGCGAACGCCTTGAACTTGTCCTGCAGGGCCGTGGCACTCACCGCGCCCCTGCCGGAACCGGCGTAGATGTGCGGGTAGATGCCGCTGCCGCCCTTGCCGGCGAAGGTCTGCAAGGTCAGCCGCGACGGATTCGTCATCAACGCCTCGATGACTCCGTTGAGTTGTGCGACCGTTCGGTCGATCGCCGCCTGGTCGACCTTGTAGGTACCCGTGCCGTCGCCGGTCGCCTGATCGGCCATCACTGCGCCGACAGTTGGCGGCCGCCGGCCAGGTCGGCCTGGATCTGGAGGTCCACCATGCTGGTGAGGGCCTGCGTGCCCTGGGTGAAGGTCGTGTTCATCTTGTTGATCGCCGCGTTCACCGTGCCCTGGAACTCGGCCCACGCCTGCGCGGAGTCGCCGGAGAACGACTGCTGGAGCGGCCGGATGCGGTCCAGCATGTCCTGCAGGGCCGCCGTCATCGCGGCGTTGGCCTGCCCCATGTCGTCGATCGCGGCGTTGGCCGCGGCCTTCTTCAGTTCGACGTCCGCCATGTCGTTCTCCTCGATGCGTTGATGTGTCCCGGTCCTCGGTGGTCCCGAGGCCGTACGTTCCCGCCGTGACGGGCGAGCACAGGCCGCTACTTGCCGCTGAGCGCCGCGTAGGCGCTCTCGCCCTCGTCGGTGAAGGTGCCGCCGGACGGGCTCCACGCTGCGGAGTACTGCTGGGCGTCCATCTCGCCGGTGTTGTGGGTCTGGTCGGCGGCGGTCAGGGCCTGGTGCAGGGAGTCCACGCGCTGCTTCACGGTGTTGTAGACATCCAGCCACTCTTCGAGCTTGTTGGTGAACGAGGTGGCGGAAGCGGCGACGTACGAGATCCGGACGTCGTCGTGGATCTGCCGCACGGTGTTGGCGGCTTTCGCCATCGCGGCGACGTTGTCCTCAAGCGCCTGGCGGGCGAGGTCGATCGCTGCCTGTTCCCTGTTGTATCGGTCCGAACCACCGACGGTGTCCGTGTAGTCACTCATGTCACGATCTCCTTCGCCGCGCGCACCCGAGCTGATGGCACGTCACCTTAGTTGTTGAGAGCGATAGTTGTGGAGGAAAACAACCTCAAATAAAGCTCAGAGAATTCCCGGCTTTCAATCCGCCGGCCCGCATTGCGCACCCGTATACGAACGGGCGGTCCCGGCGGGTTCGTCGTCGCCGTCATTCGGCCCTGCGGCCGATTGCGGTCCGGCCCGATTCGCTGCCGCCGGATCGAGAAGCGGGCCCTGCGGAATGAGCCTCAGCAGACGGTACGGGAGGCGCACCGCCGACGACGCTTCGTATCCCAGTCGTCGCGCGGCATTCGGGGCCAGCGGGTAGGCCACTCCCGCATCCGTCACCAGATACTCGGAGGATCCGGTACCCGCGCTGGCCCGGGCCCGGACCAGCGCGCCCGACCCCGGCCGCACCCAGACGCGGTCCGCCGGGGTACAGGCCGCGGTGACCGATGCCTGCGTGACGGGCGCGGAGCCCGGCACCCCGTCGCGGGTGGCCAGCGCCACCGTCGTCATCCAGCCGTCGCCCGTCGGGGTCGTGCGGACGCAGACCTGGAACTCGTCCGGATCGACGGACGACACCTCGGGCGCAGTGCGCGGCAGTGCAGGGTTGCCCGCGGATGCCGACGCGGGGGCCGTATGCGCCGCCAAATCTGCAGGTCCCACGCTGAGTTCGCGCACCGCGGCGCCGCGGTAGGCGTCCTTTTGGGTGCGGGGGTCGCCGCGCAGCAGGAGACGGTCCAGCACCCCGAGGGGTACCAGGCCCTTCTCGGTGAGCAGGTAGTGCTGGCCGGACGCCGTGAACAGCTGCCCGATCCGGGTGGCCGCGCCGGACAGGCGCGGGCCGGCGGCGCCCCGCCGGGCGACCTCGGGCGGGGCCAGCGGTGGGCCGGCGCCCAGCGACTGGAGGAAGGAGGGGGCGACCGGCGTCGCCACCACGCCCGCCCAGCCGAGGGCGGCCGTGGTGCCGTGCTCGCTGTCGACGGCGAACCGGCGCCCGTTCCAGATCAGTTGGATGCCCTCACCGGGGGCGGTGACCAGCACGCCCCGGCTCTCGTCCAGCCCGGTGACCGTACCGGCCGCTCCGACGACGACGCTGGTCAGCGGCGGACCGCCAGGTGAGGAGGAACCGGGGAGGGCGCACACCGACCAGGTCTCGCGCGGCAGATCCGAGGCGGGCAGACCGTCGGGGGCGCCGACGATCCCCAGGGCCGGGCCGCGCTCCGTACCGGCGAGAGAGCTCTCGGCCACGTCGGTGACGCGCAGACGGTCACCGGCGATCAGCCGCGCCGACGCCTCGTTGAGGACCGGGTGCAGGGCGCCGTCGACGAAGAGATAGCGGGCCCCGGTCTCCCGGACGAGGACCAGGGTCCCCGGCTCCTTCCAGGAGGTGGCGCCACCGGGGCGGATCAGTCCGTACAAGGTGGTGACCAGGCAGGCCAGGACCACCAGCAGAACGCCCCACACCAGCCCGCGCCAGGTGCGGGTGGAAGGGGTCTCTGCGGCGTCGGGGTCGGCGCGCAGCAGACCTCCGGAGAGCCGTCCCATGACGAACAAGTGGGCCTGGACCTGGTCCTTGCGGCTCTGGGTGCTCATGCGCCCGCTCAACCCCTGATCCCGCGCAGCGCCCCGAAGACGCCGGACAGCAGCGCGGCGAGCGGCAGCAGGGCGAGGGCCACGACCAGATGGAGGACGTCCGCGGCCCTGCCCCAGTAGGGGACGAGCCGGCGGCCGGGTACCGTCCACGCGGCGACGGCCGCCGTCGCGCCCGCCACCACCAGGACCGCCACCACTTCCAGCCGGCCCGGCAGA
>NZ_JBHWZJ010000506.1:0-4132 GCF_042728415.1 Streptomyces sp. NPDC060198
GTGTGGCGGAGCACGGGCGCCGTCCGGCGGACTGGCGTGTCCGCCGGACGGGTGATGACTGGCTGTGACGCATTCGCCCGCACAGGTGACCGCGTCGGGTTGACGGAACGCGCAGGGCGGGGCGAACCGTGCCCCGGCAGGGGTGAACCCTGCCGCGCCCCTTCCCCTGCCACGCCCTTCCCGGGCGGCCCGACCGGTGTGCCGGGCCTTCCCCTGCCACCCCCTTCCCGGGCGGCCCGACCGGTGTGCCGGGCCTTCCCCGCCGCAGCGCGCGCCCCGCTCGCGCGTGCGCGGGTGCCGGGTCACGCCCGGAGCGCGCGCACCGGCAGTCGCTCCGAGTGGCCCGAGCGGTTCACTGCTGGTAGAAGGTGGCGTCCTGTTGGGCGACCGCGGTCGTGAGGGTCTGGACGTACAGCAGGTAATCGAAATGCCGGAGGTACTGCCCGGGGGACGCGTACGCCTCGTACGAAACGCCGTTCGCCGGATCCGCCAGGCCGGCCCGCTGGTAGAAGCTCGCGCTGTTCGCGAAGGCGGTGGTGCCGTCGCTCTTCTCCACCCAGACCTCGCCGCTCCGGGCGCGCAGGTAGTAGCCGGGGAAGTTGGCGGATTCGAGCGAGACGGTGCCTGTCCCTGAGAGCCCACCCACCGTGCGGAACTGCGAGTCGGGGAGGTTGGTCACGTTCGGTTCGAGCTTGGCGCGGTACTCCCAGTGCCGGATGAAGTAGGTCGGAAAGTTGTACGAGGACAGGCGCTTGGGGGTGGCACCATCGGCGACCGGCACACCGAAGTCGGGGGTGCCGTCGGCGTTCCAGTAGACCTTCTGGACACGTGTCCGGCGGTTGGGGTCGTTGAGCGGGTCGCCGGTGATGTCCTTGTAATTGCGGTCGTGATACACGAGCACGTCGCTCTTGTCGTCCTCCGAGGTGGTGAAGGAGTTGTGGCCCGGGCCGTACTGGCCGGTGGCGGCGTTGCTGGTGAACACGGGCGTGGGGCTCTTCGACCAGGCCGCCGGGTCCAGCAGGTTGCCGGTGGTCGAGGCGGTGAGCATGCCGAGGCAGTAGTTGCTGTCGGTCGCGGACGCGGAGTACGTCAGGAAGACCTTGCCGCCGTGCTGGATCACGGCCGGCCCCTCGTTGACCCGGTAGCCGGCGGTCTCCCAGCCGTAGGTGGGAACGCTCAGCCGTACGGGAGTGCCGCTGATCGTCCACGGATTGGCCAGCTTGGCGATGTAGAGGTTCGAGTTGCCCGCGATGGCCGGGTCCTGCTGCGCCCAGCCGAGGTAGCGGGTGCCGTTGACCACGAAGGTGGTCGCGTCCAGCGCGAAGCTGTCCATGGGCGTGGCGATCCGGCCCTTTTCGGCCCACCCGCCTGTCAGCGGGTTCGCCGCCGAACTCTCCAGGACGTACATCCGGATCTTCCACACGTCGTCGGCCCGTCCGGCGGCGAAGTGGACGTACCACTTGCCGTCGATGAAGTGGATTTCGGGCGCCCAGATGTGCGCGCCCATGTCGCCGGTCGCGTGCTTGGTCCAGATCACCGTCTCCGGCGCGCTGGAGAGCCCCTGGATCGTGGTGGCCCGGCGCAGGACGATGCGGTCGTACTCGGGGACGGTCGCGGTGAAGTAGTAGTACCCGTCCGTGTGTTTGAAGATGTGCGGATCGGCCCTCTGGGTCACCAGGGGGTTGGAGTAGGAGACGGCCGGTGAGTCGGGTACGGCGGCTTGGGCGGGAGCGGGCAGCAACAGGGCCGCCACCAGAGCGGCCCCGGTGATCAGGGCACGGAGGACTCTGCGGAATCTCACGGTGCGCTCCTGGGGGGTGCGGTCCACTGATTCACCTGTCAAAGGCATGTCAAAACTGTTAACGCTCACAGTCGCGCGGTCAAGGCCTCCGGCATGGATCGGCGGTACGAGCAGGCGAATGGGCGCCGTCATGGCGATCGGCTCGCGTGTGACGTTCCACCGGATGTGTGAGCGCTAACAGTCCGCCGGCCGCGGATGGGACGGACATGGCGGGGAGAGACCACCCGAATCCGGAGCCGTCGCACGGACCGGCGTCCGCGCCCGGGGCCCTCCCCACGCACGCGACAGCCGCCGCCCTCACGGATCGCGTCGGGCGGCGGCTGGGCGGAGTCCGGCGGACCGCGGCTACGGCGCCGGGAGCTCGACCAGCTCGGCCACGGCCTCGCGGTGGCGGCCGGCCGTGCCGTACGCGATCGAGTCGGCCTTCGCACGCTTGAGGTACAGGTGGGCGGGGTGCTCCCAGGTCATGCCGATCCCTGCGTGGAGCTGGACGCACTCCTCGGCCGCGTGCACCGCGACCCCGGAGCAGTACGCCTGTGCGACCGCCACCGCGAGGGGCGCGTCGGCGGCGTCGTTGGCGAGTGCGTCGGCGGCGTTGCGCGCGGCGGCGCGGGCCGAGACGACCTGGAGCCAGAGCTCGGCCATGCGGTGCTTGAGCGCCTGGAAGGAGCCCACCGGCCGGTTGAACTGGTGGCGCTCCTTGGTGTAGCGGACCGTCTCGGCGAGGCACCACTCGGCGACCCCGAGCTGTTCGGAGGCGAGCAGGCCCGCACCGGTGAGCAGTCCGTGCCGTACGGCCGCCCCGGAGGCGTCCGGCCCGGCGAGAAGGGTCGCGGCGGCTCCGTCCAGGGCGAGCCCGGCGAGGGGACGGGTGAGGTCGAGCGGGACGAGCGGCTCCAACGTCACCCCTCGGGCGGTGCGCTCCACGGCGTACAGCCCCGTGGGGGCGGGCACCAGCAGCACGTCGGCGGTGGCCGCGTCGGCGACGCCCCGTACGGTGCCGGTCAGCGCTCCGCAGTCGGCGGCAACGTCGGCGGTGTGGCCCCCGCCGGGCGCGGCGGCGAACGGCACGGCGAGCGCGGCGGTGCGGCGTCCCGCCGCGAGGTCGCCGAGCAGCGTGGCCGCGGGCCCGTCCTCGGGGCCGAGGGCGAGCAGGACGGCCGTCGCGACGACGGAGCTGGTCAGGTAGGGGGAGGGGGTGACGGCCCGTCCGAGCTCCTCCAGGACGACTGCCGCCTCCCGGTGGCCGGCACCGAGGCCGCCGAGTTTCTCGGGCACCAGCAGCCCGGCGGCACCGACGTCGGAGGCGAGGATCTTCCAGAGCTGCTGGTCGTACGGCGTGTCGGACTCGGTGCGGGCGATCACGGACGGCGCGTCGGAGCGGTCCGCGAGCAGGGCACGGACGGCCGACCGGAGGTCCTCCTCCGCCTGTGAGTAGAGGAGGTCGGGGGTGGCGGCCGACTGGATCGGGGCGGTCATCGGGAGAGGTCCTTCCAGGCGACGTCCTTGTCGGTGCGTGGTTCGGAGGGCAGGCCGAGCACGCGCTCGGCGACGATGTTCAGCAGCACTTCGCTGGTGCCGCCCTCGATCGAGTTGCCTTTGGAGCGCAGGTAGCGGTAGCCGGCGTCCCGGCCGGTGAAGTCCACCAGCTCGGGGCGGCGCATCGTCCAGTCGCCGTAGAGCAGTCCTTCGTCGGCGAGGAGTTCGACCTCCAGCCCGCTGATCTCCTGGTTGAGCCGGGCGAAGGCGAGCTTCATGCCGGAGCCCTCGGGTCCTGGCTGGCCGGCGACGAGCTGCTGGCGCAGCCGTTCCCCGGTGAGCCGGGCGACCTCGGCCTCCACCCAGAGGGTGAGCAGCTGTTGGTGCAGGTCGGGGGTGCGCAGTTCGGGGCGCTCGCGCCAGGTGCGGGAGACGGGGCCGATCATCCCGCCCTCGCGGGGAATGCGCATTCCCCCGATGGAGACGCGCTCGTTCATGAGGGTGGTCTGGGCGACCTTCCAGCCCTCCCCGACGGGTCCGAGGCGCCTGCTGTCGGGGATGCGCACACCGGTGAGGAAGACCTCGTTGAACTCGGCCTCCCCGGTGATCTGCCGCAGTGGGCGCACGTCGACGCCCGGGTCGGTCATGTCGCAGACGAAGTAGCTGATTCCCCGGTGCTTGGGCAGGTCGGGGTCGGTGCGGGCGATGAGGATGGCCCAGCGGGCGAGATGGGCGCTGGACGTCCAGACCTTCTGTCCGTCGACGGTCCACGTGTCGCCGTCGCGGACCGCCCGGGTGGAGAGCGCGGCCAGGTCGGAGCCGGCGCCGGGCTCGCTGAAGAGCTGGCACCAC
>NZ_JBHWZJ010000507.1:0-4105 GCF_042728415.1 Streptomyces sp. NPDC060198
GGCTACTTCCGTCATCCGGATACGGTGGACGACAGCTGGCCCGCGTCCTTCCACCCCTCGGTGGTCGACCGCTACGAGCGGATCAGCGACCGGGACTCGCTGCTGACCGCCCGGCGCCTGGCCCGTGAGGAAGGACTGCTGGTCGGCGGCTCCGCCGGTACCGCGGTGGCCGGAGCCCTGCGGGTGGCGGCCGGTCTCGGGCCGGACGACCTGGTCGTCGTCCTGCTGCCGGATTCGGGTCGCAACTACCTCTCCAAGGTCTTCGACGACGACTGGCTGCGCCAGCTCGGCCTGCTGGAAGGGGAGGAGCCGGTGGAAGGGGAAGAGGCGCTGACGAAGAAGGAGCCGCGGGAAGGAGAGGAACTGCTCGCGGCTTCCCCGGCCGTACCACCGCTGGGCTGAAAGCTGCGGAGGGACGGCCGGTTCCGGCCCCGTCACGGCCCCGTGCCGGGCCGCCATCCCCGCCGCCGGGCCCGGCTCACCGTGAAGACGCCGAGTCCCAGGGCGGCCACCGCCGCGGCGACGGCCGAGGCCAGGGCGACCGCGGTGGCATGGGCACGCGTCGGGGTCGGCGGGGGCAGCGCGACCGGGCGGGCCGGCGCCGCTGGTACGGCGGACGGCCGGGGGGCCGTGACCGCCGCCACCGGGTCGATCGTGCCGGCGCCTACGAGCCCCCCGGCCACCGCGGGCATCCGGTAGGCCGACGCGAGAATCCTGGCCGCGATCTCCGACGCCCCGGCTTCCGGGTGGGCGGCGGCCACCAGCGCCGCCGTCCCGGCTACGAATCCCGTCGCCAAGTCGGCCCCGCTGCCGGTGACATGGCCCCCACCCGGGCCCACGCTCATCACCGAGCCGCCGGGCGCCGCGATGTCGGGGGCGGTCTGCGGGACGATCGTGCGGTCGGGCGTGCCGCCCGGTACCACCGCGGCGACCGCCAGCACTCCGGGCAGGGCGGCCGGGAACGCGGCAGGAGCGGCCGTCTCCTCGGCCCCCGGGTCTCGCAGGGTGGCGTAGGCGGGCGCCACCACCACGCTGCCGGCGCTCCGGGCCGCCTCGACAGCCGAGGCCAGCGCGCCGCTGCCGCGCGCCAGGGCGAGCGGCACGGCGACGATCCGCGCCCCGCGCGCGACGGCGGCGCGAATTCCGGCCGCCACCCGGTCGGCCGGTGCCACGCCGTCGTCGCCGGTGACCCGGATGCCCAGCACCCGCGCCCCGGGAGCCACCCCGGCGAAGCCCGTACCCTCGCGCGGGGCTGCCGCGATCAGTCCCGCCACGAACGTCCCGTGGCCCGCGCAGTCCTTGCCGCCGCCCCGGTCCGACCCGCCGTCCAGATCGGGACCCGCCTCGACCCGGCCGGCCAGGGCGGGGGAACGGGTGGCGTCCACGCCCGTGTCCACCACGGCGACCAGGACGCCGTCACCGCGGGTGTAATCCCAGGCCCGGGTGTAGCCGACGTATCCCTGGGGCCAGGGCGCGCTCTCCACCTTCCGGCGGGACGGTTCCACGCACCCGCCGCTCCCGGGTGACAGCGAGCTCACCACGGGCAGGGGCTCGTCGTCCCGCCCTTCCGCGACGGCGGGAGACGCCCCCACGGCGGCCAGAAGCCCGATCGTGAGAAGCCCGATCGTGGGGAGCCTGATCACGAAGGGGCAGGTCGCGAGGGTTCGGGTCGCGCGCGACCGGCTCGCCTGCGGGACCGCTCCCCCCGCACGGCGGCCCGGTCCTGGGATCAGCACGCGAGGTCCTCGGGCAGCAGGGTGCTGAGATCCTCCACCGTCGCCTCCGGCATCGCGCCGAGCCGGCCCGCCTGGCGCGTGAGCATCCGCTCCAGCACCGTGCGCGCGTACCGGGCGTTGCCGAAGGCCGGTCCGCGCTCCACGCCGGCGAAGTGCGCGCGCAGCAGCTCCAGCGTCCTGGGCGCGCAGACGTACTTCTCCCGCGCGCACATCCCGGTGACGATGTCGACGAGTTCGTCGGCGTCGTAGGAGGCGAAGGGCACGCTGCGGCCGAAACGCGAGGCCAGACCGGGGTTGGAGGCCAGGAAGCGCTCCATCTCGGGGCCGTACCCGGCGACCACCACCGCCGTGTCGTCGCGGTGGTCCTCCATCAGCTTCAGCAGGGTGTCGACCGCCTCCCGGCCGAAGTCCGAACCGCCGGCTCCCTCGGGGGTCAGGGTGTACGCCTCGTCGACGAAGAGCACCCCACCCCGCGCCCGTCCGAAGGCCTCCGCGGTGAGCTGCGCCGTGTGGCCGACATACCGCCCGACCAGGTCGGCGCGGGCGACCTCCACCAGTTGCCCGCGAGGCAGTACGTCCAGGGCTCCGAGCAGTTCCCCGTACAGGCGGGCCACGGAGGTCTTGCCCGTACCGGGCGGTCCCGTGAACACCAGGTGGTGGCCGATCGCCGGTGCGGGCAGCCCGTTCTCCCGGCGCCTGCGGGCGGTGGTCAGGAGGTTCACCAGGTCCTGGACCTCGCTCTTCACGCCGGCCAGCCCCGTCAGTGCGGACAGCCGGCCGAGGACGGCCTCCAGGCGTTCCCCGCCGCCCCCCGCTGCTGCCGCCGCGGCCTCCCCGACGTCCGACGGCAGCAGCAGCGACAGCTCCTCCTCCGACACCGTCTCGTTCCCGGCGAGCCTGAGTGCCTGCCTGTCCACCATCTCCTCGAAGGTCCGCCGCGCCTCCCGGGCGTTGCCGAAGGACTCGTCGCGCGTCATCCGGGCGAAGTGCGGTACGAGGGCGCGCCGGGTGTCCTCCGGCAGCGTCAGCCGGCTGCGCGCACAGAGCGTTTCGACGATCGTCACCAACTCGTCCACCTCGTAGTTCTCGAATTCGACGGTCCTCCCGAAGCGCGAGCCGAGGCCGGGGTTGGACTCCAGGAACGACCTCATCCGGCCGGAGTAGCCCGCGACGATGACGACCACGTCGTCGCGGTGGTCCTCCATGAGTTTCACCAGGGTGTCGATGGCCTCCCGGCCGAAGTCGGCCCCGCCCGAGCCGGCCTCGGCGGACAGGGTGTACGCCTCGTCGACGAACAGGACTCCGCCCAGGGCTCGTTCGAACAGCTTGGTGGTCCGCAGCGCCGTGCTGCCCACGAACTCGCCCACCAGGTCCGCGCGGGCGGCCTCCACCAGATGGCCCGAGCGCAGCACGCCGAGCCCGCCGAGGATCGAGGCGTACAGCCGGGCGACGGTCGTCTTGCCCGTACCGGGGGGTCCCGCGAAGACCAGGTGGCGGACGGTGGCGGGCACGGGGAGGCCCATCTCCCGCCGCCGCCGGGCCAGCTTGCTCAGGTTCACCAGGATCGCGACCTGCTCCTTGACCTGCCGGAGTCCGACGAGTTCGTCCAGGGCGTCGAGGGACCGGGCAACAGCGTCCTGCTCGGGCGCCTCGTCCCGGTCGGCGCCGTCGCCGCGTGCGCCGAGCACGTCGGGCTCGCCGTTGTCCCGGCTGTCCAGGTCGTCGGCGGCCAGCAGCCCGTCGGGAGCGGTCTGCCGCACACCGGCCGCGCGGTTGCCGGCGACCGTGCACCGGGTGACGCGTACGGGCCTTGCGCTCGCGACCCGCAGGCCGTCACCGCCGGACCCTCCCAGGTGGCAGTCGTTCATCCCGGCGGTGGCTCCCGGTCCGATCAGCACCCCGTGGGTCCGGCTGCCGCTCACCCGGCTGCCGACAGCGACCAGTTCGGCCGGCCCCTCCACCGTGATGCCTTCCGATCCGGCGTTCTCGACCGTCACCGCGGTCAGTGTGACGGCCGCCTCGCCGGTCACCCGCAGCCCCGAAGCGGAGCAGTCGCGGAGCACCGCGCCCTGGAACACCGGACGGGACGCCTCGGCCAGGGCTCCGCAGCCGCCCGCCCCGGTGACGGTGCCGTCCTCGACCGTGCCCCGCGCGCCGTCGCGGAAGTACAGTCCGTGGCCGCCGCTCCCGGTGACGTCCACACCGCGCAGTGAAGGGTCGGCACCGGCGACCACGATGCCGTGCCCGGCGGGTCCCTCGACAGTGACGGTGTCGAGCCGGGGGGCGGCCTCGCCTTCGACGACGACGCCCTCGGACCTGCCGCCGACGATCGCGGTACGCAGCAGAGCGGGCGCCGAGCCGTCCCGTAC
>NZ_JBHWZJ010000508.1:0-4103 GCF_042728415.1 Streptomyces sp. NPDC060198
GCGCCGGAACCTCCCGGACCGCCCGCTCCCGTACCGCCCCCGCTTGCCGGACGCCCGTGACGGCCGCGGCAGCCGCTCCCGAGCCGTCCGGACCGCCGCGTCAGCCGCTCCCGTGACCGGTGGGGGTCAGATCTCGCCGAGCGTGACCTCGGCCGTCCGCGTGGCGCCGCCGCGGGTGTACGTCACCCGGACCTTGTCCCCCGGCTGCTCGGCCGCAAGTGCCTCCGCGAGCGAGGTGATGGTGGTGACCTCGGTGCCGCCGAGCTCGGTGACGATGTCGCCGACCCGCATCCCCGCGTCGTAAGCGGCCCCGTCCCGTTCCACGCTCACCAGTGCCACCCCGGCGGGCCGGTAGTCGCCGTCGACGACCGTGCGGCCGGTGATGTCGAGTGCGGCCCGCCCCGAGTCGGTGACCTTGCCCTTGTCGATGATCTGGTCCGCGATGGTCTTCACCGTCGACACCGGAATGGCGAAGCCGATGCCGGGCGCCGCGCTGTTGCCGAGGGCGGGGTCGGTCGCCGCGAGCGTCGGGATGCCGATGACCTCGCTGTTCAGGTTGACCAGCGCGCCCCCGCTGTTGCCCGGGTTGATCGCCGCCGAGGTCTGCACCATGTTGGCGAGGGTCGCCCCCGTCCCGCCGCCCGACCGGGACTCGCTGACCGTCCGGCCGAGCGCCGAGACGATGCCCTGCGTGACGCTGCTGGACAGGCCGAGCGGTGAGCCCATCGCCAGCACGATCTGCCCGACCTCGACCTTCTCCGAATCGCCGAACTTCGCCGCCCGGAGCCCGTCCGGTACGTCGTCGAGGCGGATGACCGCCAGATCCTGCGCCGGGTAGGACGAGACCAGGGAGGCGGCGAGCACCTTCTCCCCGGTGGCGACGCTGACCTTGAAGGACTTCTCGTCACCGACGACGTGCGCGTTGGTCACGATGTTGCCGTCGGCGTCGTAGACGATGCCGGAGCCCAGCCCGTCGGCGGTCTGGATCTGGACGACGGAGGGCAGCACGTCGCCGATGACCCGCTGGTAGTCGGTCTCCAGCTGCGCGACGGCGCGGGATACGGACCCCTGCCGGGCGGCCGACGCGGAGGTCTCGGGGGAGGCCGGACCGGAGCTGGGGCCGGCGCAGCCGCTCACCAGGGCGAGTGCGCAGAAACCCGCGGTCAGGGACGGCGGCAGTCGGCGTGCGAGGCTGCGGGAGGGGGAAGCGTCCATGTCCGGAGTATCCCGTTCGCCCCTTCCGGGCGGCGGGTGCTGGTGGGCCGAACGGACCGGACTCCACCGGGTGCCCGGACCCGCCCGGGCCCGTCAGGTCCCGCCGCGTACCCCGCACAGGTGGAGCAGCGCGGCCACCCGCCGGTACGGATCGGTCCGCCCGGCCCGCTCCTCGGCGGCGAAGATCCGCTCCAGCTCGGCGGTGTCGGGCAGCGGGGCGTCGTTCGGGACGTCGTCGGTGAAGACGCGCACCCCGTACCAGGCGTGCAGCGGCGCCGCGATCCCCGCCAGGGTGGCGGTCAGCGCGTCGAGCCGGTCGGCCCGGACCTCGAGGCCGAGCCGGTTGGTGTAGCGGGCGGTGTCGAACGCGGCGTGCGCGGTGGCGAAGTCGCCGGCCGCGGCGGGGCGCATCGCGAGCGCGTCGCCGTTGCGTACCAGCAGCGAGAGGAGACCGTCGGGTGCCAGTACCCGGGCCAGCCCCGCCAGCAGGGCGTCCGGCTCCTCGACGTACATCAGTACGCCGTGGCAGAGCACCATGTCGAAGCTGCCGGGCAGGAAATGGACCCCGGTCTCCGAGCCGTCGCCCTCGATCAGCCGGACGCGCTCGCGGATGCCCTCGGGTTCGTGCGCCAGCGCCGCACGGGCGGACGCCAGCATCGCGGTGTCGGAGTCCAGGCCGGTCACCGAGTGACCGGCCCGTGCCAGGCGGAGGGCCTGCGTGCCCTGGCCCAGCCCGACGTCGAGGACGCGCAGCCGCCGCCCCACGGGGAAGCGGGCGGCTATCTGCTCGTCCAGCTGCCGGGCCACGAGCTCCTGGCGGACGATGTTGCGCAGTCCGCCGAGCCCCGCGAGCCAGGTCGAGGAACCTCCGGAAAATCCCGAGGTCTCCGCGGTCAGGGCCGCTCTCCTCGCTTGACCTGCGGCTTCGGCAGCCGCAGTCGGCGCATCTGGAGCGTCCGCATCAGGCCGTAGGCGACGGCGCCGCGCTGCGGGGTGTCCGGGAAGCGGACGCGCAGCTGCTTGCGCAGCCGGAACGCCAGACCGATGGAGTCCAGGACGATCAGCACGATCACGCCGAGCCAGAGCAGCAGCGAGATGTTCTGGATGTTCCGGATCTGGATCACGCTGAGGACGAGGATGACCACGGCCATCGGCAGGAACCACTCGGCGATGCAGAAGCGCGAGTCCACGAAGTCGCGGACGAAGCGCCGCACCGGGCCCTTGTCGCGGGTCGGGAGGTAGCGCTCGTCGCCGGAGGCGAGGGCCTCGCGCTGCTTGGCCATGTCGACCCGGCGTGCTTCGCGCGAGCGCTTCACCGCCTCCTTGCGGTCGACCGGCGTGGTCGAGGCACGACGCCGCTGCGTCTGCGCCTCATTGCGCTTCGGCGTGGGGCGACCCTTCGGAGCCTGGGGGTCGCGGGACTGGGTGGAGAGGTCCGCCGTCACCTTGTCGGTGGGGGCCTTCTCTTCTTTGGAACGGCTACGGAACACAAAACCCAAGGGTACGGGGTCCGGCACGCGGGCAGTCGGACCGGGCGGGAACGATCCGGCAACGGCCCGCGTCCTCAACGGTGTCCCGGGGCCTCCACCCCGGCCGGCGCCCGGTCGGCCCGCACCCGCCGCCTCCACCTCGGGCGGGAGCGAATGCCCGGCGCAGTCGTCCTTGGGGAGGAGCACATCGGGCCCCGAACAGTGCGGTAATGGAGGCAGGGCCCGTACTGTGGGTTCTGTTGGAGTGCTGGAGCTCAGTCGTTAAGAAGGGGGCGCGCGAAGCCCATGAGCGGTGTCATGAAGCGTATGGGAATGATCTTCCGCGCGAAGGCAAACAAGGCTCTTGACCGGGCCGAGGATCCGCGCGAGACCCTCGATTACTCGTACCAGAAGCAGCTGGAACTGCTGCAGAAGGTGCGTCGCGGAGTCGCCGACGTGGCGACTTCGCGCAAGCGGCTGGAGCTGCAGCTGAACCAGTTGCAGGGTCAGTCGTCCAAGCTGGAGGACCAGGGCCGCAAGGCGCTCGCGCTCGGCCGGGAGGACCTCGCCCGCGAGGCGCTCTCCCGTCGCGCCGCCCTCCAGCAGCAGGTCACCGATCTGGAGACGCAGCACCAGACGCTGCAGGGCGAGGAGGAGAAACTCACTCTCGCGGCCCAGCGGCTCCAGGCCAAGGTCGACGCCTTCCGCACCAAGAAGGAGACGATCAAGGCCACCTACACCGCCGCCCAGGCGCAGACCCGCATCGGCGAGGCGTTCTCCGGCATCTCCGAGGAGATGGGCGACGTCGGCTTGGCCATCCAGCGGGCCGAGGACAAGACGCAGCAGATGCAGGCCCGGGCCGGCGCGATCGACGAGCTGCTCGCCTCCGGCGCCCTGGACGACCCCACCGGCACCGCGAAGGACGACATCGCCGCCGAGCTGGACCGCATCTCCGGTGGTACGGATGTGGAGCTGGAGCTCCAGCGGATGAAGGCCGAACTGGCCGGCGGCACCTCGGCGGGCCAGCAGGCCATCGAGGGCGGCGCCCAGGACACCGCGCCCGGCTCCCAGCAGCAGTCACCGCACCGGTACGACAAGAGCTGAGGGACGGTCATGATCGTACGGATCATGGGGGAGGGCCAGGTAGAACTGGCCGACGGCAAGATCACCGAGCTGAACGCGCTCGACGACGAGCTGCTCGCGGAGATGGAGCGCGGCGACGGCCCCGGATTCCGCGCCACGCTGCACGCTCTGCTCGGCCGGGTGCGCGAGCTGGGCTCGCCGCTGCCGGACGACTCCCTGGAACCGTCCGAACTGATCCTGCCCTCGCCCGACGCCACCCTCGAAGAGGTCCGCGCCATGCTCCACGACGACGGGCTGATCCCGGGCTGACCCACCGCTCAGCGCACTCCACCCCTC
>NZ_JBHWZJ010000509.1:0-4075 GCF_042728415.1 Streptomyces sp. NPDC060198
GGCCACCACCGGGTCCGCCGCGCGGCACCGCGCACCCCTCGCACACCCTGCGCACATCCGTCGTACCCGCTCCCGTGAACCGCGCTGTCGTCCGCGCGCGGTACGTTCGGGCGCACACTGGGCGGCAACGGCCGACGGGTCGGACACGACCCAGGAACAGAGCGGAGTCGAAGCGTGAGCATGAAGGCGACCGAGGGGGCCGATCCGTTCGGGACGGCACGGCTGCGGCGCGGCGTGCTCGACGCCTGGGGTGCAGGGCCGGCCCGCTTCCGCGAGGACGCCAACGCCGAGGAGGACCTCGCCCTCGGCGGGTACCGCGACCGCCTCGTCGTGGAACTCGCGCAGAACGCCGCCGACGCCGCCGCCCGCGCCAAGACGCCCGGCCGGCTCCGCCTCACCCTGCACCCCGGCGGTAACGGCGCCCCCACCGTGCTGGCCGCCGCCAACACCGGTGCCCCGCTCGACGCCGCCGGCGTCGAATCCCTCTCGACCCTGCGCGCCTCCGCCAAGCGCGAGGGCCACGAAACCTCCGTGGGCCGCTTCGGCGTCGGCTTCGCCGCCGTGCTCGCGGTGAGCGACGAACCCGCCGTCCTCGGCCGCCACGGCGGAGTCCGCTGGTCCCTCGCCGAGGCCCGCGTCCTCGCCGAAGGCGCGGCCGTCGGCAGCCCCGGCCTCGGGGACGAACTCCGCCGCCGCGACGGCCACGTACCGCTGCTGCGCCTCCCGCTGCCCGCCGAGGGCACCGCGCCCGAGGGGTACGACACCGTGGTGGTGCTGCCGCTGCGCGACGCCGCCGCCGAGGACCTGGTCGAGCGGCTGCTCGACTCCATCGACGACGCGCTCCTGCTCACCCTGACCGGACTCGACGAGATCGTGGTCGAAACCCCCTCCGGCGTGCGGACGTTGAGTCGCTCCGCGCACGGCCCGTACATCCACGTCGAGGACTCCGAGCACGGCGCCAACCGCTGGCGCACCGTCTTCCACCACGGGCCGGTCGAGCCCGCGCTGCTCGCGGACCGGCCGGTCGAGGAGCGGCTGCGCCCACACTGGTCCGTCACCTGGGCCGTCCCCGTGGACGAGGACGGCTCGCCCCGCCGCCCCGGCACCGCTCCCGTGGTGCACGCCCCGACGCCCACCGACGAACCCCTCGGCGTGCCCGCCCTGCTCATCGCCTCGCTGCCGCTGGACCCCACCCGCAGGCACCCCGCGCCCGGCCCGCTCACCGACTTCCTGGTGGAGCGCGCGGCCGACGCGTACGCCGAACTCCTCGCCGACTGGCACCCCGTCTCCACCGGCACCCTCGACCTGGTGCCCGGACCGCTCGGCCGGGGCGTGGTGGACGGGGCGCTGCGCGCCGCGATCCTCCAACGGCTGCCCCGGGTCGCGTTCCTCGCGCCGGCCGTACCCGCCGACCCGGCCGCCGCGATCGCGCCGATCGCCGAGGGCTGGGCCGACGACTGGGCGGAGCCCGGGGCCCCCGACGCCGTCCGGCACCGGGACCACGCGGCCCTGCGGCCCGTCGAGGCCGAGGTCGTGGAGGGTGCGGGCGCGGAGACCGTACGGGTGCTCGCCGAGGTCCTGCCGTGCCTGCTGCCCGCCGGACTCGAACGCCGCACCGAACTGCGCACCCTGGGCGTCGGCCGGGTCGCGCTGACCGAGGCGATCGACCGGCTCGCCGGTCTGGAGCGCGAACCCCACTGGTGGCGGCGGTTCTACGACAGCCTCGCCGGGGTGGACCCGGACCGCCTCTCCGGGCTGCCCGTACCGCTCGCCGGGGCGCCCGACGCCCCCGAGGGACAGCTGCCCCGCACCACGATCGGCCCGCGCCAAGTGCTGCTGCCGCTGCCCGACGCGCTGACCGGCCCGGTGCTCGCCCGCCTCGCCCGGCTCGGCCTGAAGGTCGCCCACCCGGACGCCGCGCACCCGCTCCTCGAGAAGCTCGGCGCGCTGCCTGCCACCCCGCGCGCCGTACTGACCACCCCTCAGGTCCGCGCCGCCGTCGCCGGATCGCTCGACGCCGGGGAGGTCTGGGACGAGGACGCGCTCGACGGCGACGAACTCGTGGAGACCGTCCTCACTTTGGTGCGCGACGCCGAGCTGAACCCCGGCGACGAACCCTGGCTCGGCGCCCTCGCGCTGCTCGACGAGGACGGGGAGACCGCGCCCGCCGGTGAACTCGTGTTCCCCGGAAGTGAGTTCGCTGAGATCATGCGCGAGGGAGAACTCGCGCTCTGTGACGAGGAGTTGACTGAGCGCTGGGGTGAGCAGCCGCTCACCGCCTGCGGGGTGCTCGCGACCTTCGCCCTCGTGCGCACCACCGACGTGGTCCTCGACCCGGACGAACTGGAGCCCCGGGAAGGCGACTTCGCTGAACCCGACGACGCCGGACTGCTGGACGCCGTGGACGTCTGGTGCGAGGACCTGCTCGACCAGCTCCCCGACACCCCGGTGCCGCCGGTGGCCACCGAGATCGTCGCCGTGCGCGACCTCGACCTCGTCGCCGACGACGCCTGGCCGCAGGCGCTCGCCATGCTCTCCCGGCCGCCGCTGCGCGACGCCCTCACCCAGCCGGTCCGGGTGCTGCTCCCGGACGGTACGACCCGTTCGGTGCGCCCGTACACGGCCTGGTGGCTGCGCGACCACCCGGTGCTGGAGGGCCGCCGCCCGGCCGGGGTCCGTGCGGCGGGCGGCGACCCGCTGCTGGCCGGCCTCTACGACGCGGTGGACGCCTCCGGCTTCGACGATGCCCAGGTGCTCCGCGCGCTCGGCGTGCGCACCACGGTCCACGCCCTGCTGGACGAGCCGGGCGGCGCGGCCGAACTGCTGGGCCGCCTCGCCGACGAGGACCGGCCGGTGACCGCGGTGCAGCTCCACGCGCTCTACACCGCACTGGCCGACCTCGACCCCGAACAGGTCACCCTGCCCGACGAGTTGCGGGCCGTCGTGGACGGCACGGTGGAGGTGGTCGACGCCGCGGACGCCGTCGTCGCGGACGCCCCCGACGTGCTGCCGCTCGCCGGAGGGCTGCCCCTGCTCCCGGTCGCCCCGGCCCGCGCCGCCGAGCTGGCGGAGCTGTTCCAGGTGCGACGGCTCGGCGAGACGATCGAGGCCGAGGTGGAGACCGAGGGCGAGGAACACGAGGTGCCCGAGCCGGTCCGCACCCTGCTCGGCGACCGCACCCCGGACACCTACGTCGAGCACGAGGAGCTCCACGCCGGCGGCGTCGAACTGGACTGGCGCCGCGCCCCGGACGGCACCGTGCACGCCTCGACCCTGGAAGGGGTCGCGGCCGGACTCGCCTGGGCGGCCGGCCAGTGGCCCCGCCGCTTCGAGGTCGCCGCCCTGCTGGAGGACCCGTCCCGCACCCAGGAGCTGGCCCGGGACCGCTGGTTCGACTGAGTGAGCCGGTGCCCGGTGGGCCGGTGTCCGCCGAGGGGCTCACGCCCCGAAGCGGCGGCCCACCAGGCGCCAGACGTACTCCAGCAGCACCGAGGCCGCGGCCGCGACGGCCACCGCCGCCCACGGCATGGTGGTGCCGACCAGCTTCAGCGCGAAGAAGTGCTGGAGCCACGGCACCGCGAGCACGACCAGGAACGCCGCCCCCATCGAGGCGACCAGCAGGATCCGCCACCAGGTGTACGGGCGGGCGATGATCGCCAGCACCCACATCGACACCAGGAACAGCGTCAGCGTCGCCGCGCTGGTCTCCGCGTCGAGCGCCCCCGCCCCCGAGTAGTGGCTCCCGGCCAGCATGTACGTCAGGAAGGTCGCCGCCCCCGCGATGATCCCGGACGGGACGGCGTACCGCATCACCCGACGGACGAAGTGCGGCTGGGCCCGCTCCTTGTTCGGGGCGAGCGCCAGGAAGAACGCGGGAACGCCGATCGTCAGGGTCGAGAGCAGCGTCAGGTGCCGAGGGAGGAACGGGTACTCCACCTGGAAGCAGACCACCAGGATCGCCAGCAGCACCGAGTAGACCGTCTTCGTCAGGAACAGGGTGGCGACCCGGGTGATGTTGCCGATCACCCGGCGGCCCTCGGCGACCACCGAGGGCAGTGTGGCGAAGCTGTTGTCG
>NZ_JBHWZJ010000510.1:0-4075 GCF_042728415.1 Streptomyces sp. NPDC060198
GTGTCCACCGGCCGCACCCCCCTTGTCCCCGCAGGGTCCGGCTACCGTGCCGCGTATCCGAAGTGGACGCCGGCGGCCGGAAGGCCACCGCTGCCCGGCTGGTACGTGGTCACCGATGCGATCGTGCCGCCGGCGGTCACGTTCGACAGCGGGAGCGCGTACAGGGTGCCGTGGGCGGACGGCCCGTACGGCATGCCCACGTAGAGGGCCGTGGACGTGTAGTGGATGTACTTTCCGAGGTACTGCTTGGCGCCGGGGGTGCCGGGAACGCCGTCGCCGTCACCCGTCTCGATCCACCGCTCGCTGTCACCGGGCGCTCCCAGGAGGGAGAACGTCGTGATCGCGCCCGCGCTCGCGGTGGTGCCGACCGCCTCGTCGGGGATGCCGACGGCCAGCTTCATGGTCGCCGCGGTGCTCACCGCGCGCGGCGCGGTGTTCACGGCCGTCAGAGCCTGACCGAAGTGGTCACCGGCCTCCGAGGTGCCGGAGACGTCGTCGTCGCCGGTGCCCGACTCGTAGGTGTTGAGCTGGCTGTAGCTGCCGTCCGCGCGGATCCGGAAGGACTGTACGAGGCCCGCTCCGGCCTTGGTCACGTCGTCGACGCTGAGAGCCTCGCCCGGTGAACCGACGGCCAGGATCGACTCCGTGGCCGCCGCCGCGCCCGACGGACGGTACGGCACCAGCGCCACCGAGGTGCCGAACAGGTCCCCGGCCTCGGCTCCGCCGCCGACCGTGTCCAGATCCTGGTCGAGCCCGAACAGCGGGGTCGGCCGGTCCTCGGAGTTCAGCGTGTTCGGGTCGAACACGACCAGGTTGCCGGCGTCGGCGTCGGTGTCGATCGCCTCGTGGGGCGCCGCGACGACGATGTGGTTCGAGTCGGCGGCGACGGCCCCGCCGAAACCGTCTCCCGGCTCGACCGCGCCCGGCACGTCGAGCCGGTCCTGGTGGATGACCACGTTGGTCGTGCCGTGGATGTAGACGGCCATGCCCGCCCCGGCGGACGTGTCGACGCCCTCGCCCGGAGCTCCCGCGATCACGAACGGCTCACCCGCGCGGGTGACACCGGCGGCCAGGGAAGCGCCCATGAGGTCACCGGTCTCGCTGGCGGACGCGCTCAGGGAGCCGTTGCCCGCACCCTGTTCGTAGTGCGTGTCCTTGACGGTGCCCGTGCCCAGGCCACCGGGCGCACCGTGCAGGATGTCGATCATTCCGGCGTCGGTCGCGGTGTCCAGGTCCTCGCCAGGTGTGCCGACGACCAGGTCCGTGCAGCCGTTCTCGTCGTAGTCGACCGTGGCCAGCGCCTGGCCGAACCCGTCACCGGCCTCCGAGCCACCGGACACCCAGTCCAGGTCCTGAGTGATCTCCTGGGTGCCCTTGCCGCCGCCGAGGACGACCCGCACCAGACCGGCGTCGGCGTCACCACCGACCGCCGCCGCCGGGTCGGCGACAGCGATGTCCTCGACTCCGTCGCAGTTGAAGTCGGTCACCGCGCTCTTGCCCACGGTGTCCGCCACCCAGGTGGCCAGGTCGTCCGCGCGTGCGGCGACAGCACCCGTGCGGGTCTCCGTCTCGCCCACGCAACCGCCCTGCCAGGAGCGGCTGTTGATGCCGACCAGCTCGGTGGTGCCGTTCGCCACGCGCAGCAGGGGGCCACCGGTGTCGCCCTTGCAGACGGAGCCGCCCACCCCGCTGACGTCGAGGTCGTCGGCGGAAACGGCGTTCACGACGAAGCCGGTGGAGTGCGCGGAGGTGGGTACCCACTCCGTCGCGGTACGGCCCCAGCCCGACGCCACCAGCTGTTCCCCCGCCGCGGGGGAGACGGTACCGACGGCGACCGGGGCGACCGTGGTGACGGGCCGCGACAGGCGGGCCAGGACCAGGTCCCGTCCGGACCGGGGCACGAGTTGCACCACGGCGCGGCTCGTGCCACCGACCGAGGCGGTGGTGTTCAGGGCGGGCTTGCCCGCGGTGACCGCGGGCGCGGCCGGGTCCTCGGCGAAACAGCTCGCCGCGGTCAGGATCCAGTCCGGGGCGACGAGGGCGCCGCTGCATGCGCGAGCGGTGTCGTCCGCCCCGAGAGACACCTTGACGGTGAAGGCGTAGGAGCCGGCAGGTACGGCGTTGCCCACCACGGCGTGCGCCGGGACGGTGAACAAGGCTGAGGCGAGGGCGACGGCGCCCGTGATCACCAGGCCCGGTGAAGTGAGCGCGTTCGTGCGCGAAAGGGTCACGTTTCTTGATTCCTTGATGCTGGGATCGGCCGGCTCAGCCGGTGACGCGGATCTCGACGAGCACGGAGCGGGCGCCGCCCACGGTGCCCTCGCCGACCGGCTCGAAGCCGCCCTCGGCGACGTTCACCGTGGTGGTGGCACCGTTCGCGGTCAGGTCGGCGCTGAACGGGTGGTCGCCGGTTTCCAGGGCGAAGACCCGCGGCAGCGACAGCGTCAGATAGCCGGACGGGGACGTCACGTCGAAGCAGTACTCGCCCTTGCGGTTGGCCCCGCTGTCGGCGACCGTCGACACCTTGATCTGGTCCGCCGAACCGTCGCAGGCGGCCAGCAAAATGTGACCGTCGCCTTTCTTCAGTTCGATCCCCTCCGACTGGAGAATTGCGGCAGCGCCCGGGTACTGGAAATCTTCAACCGCCGGGGGTGGGGTGTCCGAAGCGGCGGTTTCCGCCGAATCGGCTGCGGTCGCCATGGGGATGCCGATTCCGATCGCGGCGAGGCCGAAAATTCCGGCCATGGTCAGGCTACGGGCGCGGGAAAACACCGCACCCTCCTTTCAGGTGCAGCAATTTCATGTAGAAAGCTGCCCACAATTAGTCACCAGAAAGCCTAAAGAGGTGCACAAGTTAACCCCAACTCCCGTTCCAGTCAACGCCTTGTTCACCCGTGAAGCGCCAAGATCACCGGTTGGTCGGAAAATATCGCATACGCTCCGGGGCGTCCTTGCTGCACGCCTTTCGGTACCTTTCCGCGCTCTGCGGCCGAAGTGATCCGAAGGTCACTCTCCCCGTATGGCTTTCTTATCGGGCTATGGTCTTTATCTATCACCCGAACAAGGGTGCTGAATTCCGACATGACCAAAAGGTAGATATGTCATGAATAGAAGATGTTTCGGAAGGTCAGGTCGAGAAGGAATGCCACGGTGGAGACGGGCCGTGGTGCCGGCACTTCTGTCGCTCCTCATGGTCACCGGCGGCCTGAATGCCCACCCCGCCGCGGCCGAGGAGTCGCCGGCCGTCGACGGGCAGGCGGTCGCCGCGTCGGCCGAGGCGGCCGCGACGGACCGGGGCCAGGTCCTGGACTACTGGAGGTCCGGCGGACCCGGGGTCAAGGCCGCGGCCGAGGCCGCGCTGACCGGCAGCGATGCGGATGTGCAGGAGTTCCTGACCGTCGCCGGGGAACTGCTGCTGCAGGACGAGAGGGTCAGCGCCGCTCAGATCGCGAGCATCGGTGGTTCGGAACTGGTGGCCGCGGCACGTACCGCGCTGTCGGGGACACAGGAGGAGCTGGAGATCTTCCTGAGCTGGGGCTGGGAGGAACCCGCTCGGCAGGACAACCGGGTGCGGGTGGCCCAGGTCATCGACGCGGGCGGCCCCAATGTCCAAGAGGCCGGCCAGGCCGCGCTCGACGGTGGGCCGGCAGCGATTTCGAAGTTCCTCGAAGAGGGGCAGTACACCTGGCAGGAGCAGGACGACCGGGTCCAGCTCACCCAGGTCATCAGCGTGGGCGGACCGAACGTGCGGGCCGCAGGTCGCATCGCGCTGAGCGGAGGGCCCGACGAGATCCGGGAGTTCCTCGAAGTCGGCCAGTTCGTGGCGCGCAACAAGGACGAGGAGCACGCCACGATCGCCGAGCTGGCGGCCCGGGCGAAGGAAGCCGGGCGGCAGGCGGCGGTCGAGACGAAGGCGGCCCAGGCCGAGTCCGCCAAGGCCGTCGAAGCGGCGAAACTGGCGAAGGAGGCGGCCCAGCGGGCCGCGGCCGAGGCCGAGGCGGCCAGGGACGACACCCAGCGCGCGGCGAGTGCCGCGCAGCGCGCGGCGTCCGCGGCCTCCCAGGCGGCCAAGGCC
>NZ_JBHWZJ010000511.1:0-4069 GCF_042728415.1 Streptomyces sp. NPDC060198
GTCCCCGCACCATGGGGACGGCCGCCGCCGTTGCTGTCCGTACGACGCGAGCGCCGCGTTCTTCTTGAGGCCGTGACCGGATTCGAACCGGTGTAACTCGAGTTGCAGTCGAGCCCCTGAACCTCTCGGGCACACGGCCGAGGTGTGGTGCCTCGGTGTTGCCACGACCGTACGGCCCGGAGGGCTGCGGGCTCAAGGGTTTCGACGGGCCCGCAATGCGACTGCCACACGCCGTTCACAACCGCACCACCCGGCGCCCGGCGCCCCGGAGGACCCGCGCCCCGCGCGCAGGGCCCGGGACGAGGCGCGGACCGGGGGCGCGGAGCCGCACGGACGGGGGCACGGGCCTACGACCATCGGACCACCGCACCCCCTCCCCGCGACAGGGCCCAACCCGGCGTATGCCCCTTACCCTGGTGCGATGACCGCCCTCGACCCGCGCGACGCCGATGTCGCGCCCGCCCCCCTGCCCGCCGGCGCCCCGGCTTCCCACGACCCGACGGCGGGCGACGTGGCCGCCCCGGACGGCAGCGGGGCCGACGACCCCACCGAAGGCGTACTGGGCCGGACCTACCGCGCCCTGAGCATCGGCATCGTCTCCGTCGTGCTGCTCATCGCCTTCGAGGCGACCGCCGTGGGAACCGCGATGCCGGTCGCCGCACGCGAGCTGCACGGGGTCCCGCTGTACGCCTTCGCCTTCTCCGCGTACTTCACCACCAGCCTCTTCGCCATGGTGTTCTCCGGGCAGTGGGCCGACCGCAGCGGGCCGCTCGGCCCCCTCGCGGCAGGGATCAGCTCCTTCGCCGCCGGGCTGCTGCTCTCCGGCGGCGCGACCGGCATGTGGATGTTCGTCGCGGGCCGGGCCGTGCAGGGGCTCGGCGGGGGACTGGTCATCGTCGCCCTGTACGTCGTCGTCGGCCGCGCCTACCCGGAGCGACTGCGCCCCGCGATCATGGCCGCCTTCGCCGCGAGCTGGGTCATCCCCTCCGTGGTCGGACCGCTCGCCTCGGGCACCGTCACCGAGCACCTCGGCTGGCGCTGGGTCTTCACCGGCATCCCGGTCCTCATCGTGTTCCCGCTGGCGCTCGCACTGCCCGCGATACGTCGCAGGGCCTCGGGCCCGGCGGACGAGGCCGCGGGCGCCAAGCCCTTCGACCGCCGGCGCATCCGGCTCGCCCTGGCCATCTCCGTGGGCGCCGGGCTGCTCCAGTACGCCGGGCAGGAACTGAACTGGTTCGCAGCTCTGCCCGCCGCCCTGGGGGCCGCGCTGCTGGTCCCCGCGGTCCGGGGACTGCTGCCCGTCGGAACCGTGCGTGCCGTGCGCGGGCTGCCCGCCGTCGTGCTGCTGCGCGGGGTCTCGGCCGGGTCCTTCATCGCCGCCGAGTCCTTCGTACCGCTGATGCTGGTGACCCAGCGCGGGCTGAGCCCGACCATGGCCGGGCTGTCGCTCGCGGCGGGCGGCGGTACCTGGGCGCTCGGATCGTTCATCCAGTCCCGGCCCCGGATGGAG
The DNA here is from genome assembly GCF_042728415.1 of Streptomyces sp. NPDC060198. Taxonomy (NCBI): domain Bacteria; kingdom Bacillati; phylum Actinomycetota; class Actinomycetes; order Kitasatosporales; family Streptomycetaceae; genus Streptomyces; species Streptomyces sp. NPDC060198. The sequence goes on from NZ_JBHWZJ010000511.1 coordinate 1,511, forward strand.
CCGCACCGGGAGCGGCTGATGTTCGTCGGCATGCTCATGGTCACCGTGGCGATCCTGGCCGCTCCCTCCGTGCTGATCCCCTCCGTGCCCGCCTGGACCGTGGCCGGCGCCTGGGCGGTCGGCTGTTTCGGCATGGGCATGGTGATCGCCTCGACCAGTGTGATGATGCTCAAGCTCTCCACCCCGCAGGAGGCGGGAGCCAACTCCGCGGCCCTCCAGATCTCCGACGGCCTCTCCAACGTCCTGCTCCTCGCGATCGGCGGCGCGGCCTTCGCGGCACTCGGCGGCGGCGCGGTGGGCGCCGTCCACGAGACCGTGCGGGCGGGCGCCTCGGCGGCCCATCCGGGGGCCTTCGCGGCCGTCTTCCTGCCCATGGCGGGAGTCGCCCTGGTGGGGGCCTGGGTGGCCACCCGGGTACGGGCCCCGCACGCCGTCTGAGGGACCCGGCGGGCGGGGGCTCCGGTGTGTGAAGAGGGTCTCAACGGACCCGAACCACGCCTCGTCCGTACGGGGTTCCGTCCGGCTCCCCGGTAAGGTGGCCCGGTTGTCGTATCGCGTACCGGGTGTCCCGGGCGGTACCGGCAGCACCCCACGTACCCGAGAGACCCGAACCGGAGACCGTGACTACTACCGCCTCCCACCACCTCTCACCCGCCTTTCCCGGCCGCGCCCCCTGGGGCACGGCGGGCAAGCTGCGAGCCTGGCAGCAGGGCGCCATGGAGAGGTACGTCCAGGAGCAGCCGCGCGACTTCCTCGCGGTCGCCACCCCCGGCGCCGGAAAGACCACCTTCGCGCTGACGCTCGCCTCGTGGCTGCTGCACCACCACGTCGTCCAGCAGATCACCGTCGTCGCGCCGACCGAGCACCTCAAGAAGCAGTGGGCGGAGGCAGCCGCCCGGATAGGTATCAAGCTCGACCCCGAGTACAGCGCCGGGCCGGTGAGCAAGGAGTACCACGGCGTCGCCGTGACGTACGCCGGTGTCGGGGTACGTCCGATGCTGCACCGCAACCGGTGCGAGCAGCGCAAGACCCTCGTGATCCTCGACGAGATCCACCACGCCGGTGACTCGAAGTCCTGGGGCGAGGCCTGCCAGGAGGCGTTCGATCCCGCCACCCGGCGACTCGCGCTCACGGGCACGCCGTTCCGCTCCGACACCAACCCGATCCCCTTCGTCACGTACGCGGAGGGCAACGACGGCATCCGGCGCTCCTCCGCCGACTACACGTACGGCTACGGCAACGCCCTCGCCGACGGTGTGGTCCGCCCGGTGATCTTCCTCAGCTACAGCGGCAACATGCGCTGGCGCACCAAGGCCGGCGACGAGATCGCCGCCCGCCTCGGCGAGCCGATGACCAAGGACGCCATCGGACAGGCCTGGCGTACCGCCCTGTCGCCCACCGGCGACTGGATCCCCAACGTGCTCACCGCCGCCGACAAGCGGCTCACCGAGGTCCGCAAGGGCATCCCGGACGCCGGCGGACTGGTCATCGCCACCGACCAGGAGTCGGCCCGCGCCTACGCGAAGATCCTCAAGTCCGTCACCGGCGAGAAGCCGACCGTGGTCCTCTCCGACGAGAAGGCCGCCTCCAAGAACATCGACAAGTTCAGCGCGGACGACTCGCGCTGGATGGTCGCCGTCCGCATGGTGTCCGAGGGCGTCGACGTACCCCGCCTGGCGGTCGGCGTGTACGCGACGACGATCTCGACCCCGCTCTTCTTCGCCCAGGCCGTCGGCCGATTCGTACGCTCCCGCAGGCGCGGCGAGACCGCCTCCGTCTTCGTCCCCACCATCCCGATGCTGCTCGACTTCGCCAACGAGATGGAGGTCGAACGCGACCACGTCCTCGACAAGCCGAAGAAGGGCAGCGACGAGGAGAACCCCTTCGCGGAGGAGGACAAGCTCCTCGCCGACGCCGAACGGCTGGAGGACGAGGAGACCGAGGACCAGCTGCCCTTCGAGGCGCTGGAGTCCGACGCCGTATTCGACCGGGTGCTGTACGACGGCGCCGAGTTCGGCATGCAGGCCCACCCGGGCAGCGAGGAGGAGCAGGACTACCTCGGTATCCCCGGCCTCCTGGAGCCCGACCAGGTGCAGCTGCTGCTCCAGAAGCGGCAGACCCGGCAGATCGCGCACAGCCGCACGAAGCCCGCAGCCGAGGCCGACCTCCTGGAGAAGCCGGCCGAAGCCCGCCCGGTGGTCACCCACAAGCAGCTCCTGAGCCTGCGCAAGCAGCTCAACACCATGGTGTCGGCCTACACCCACCAGAGCGGCAAACCGCACGGCGTGCTCCACAACGAGCTGCGCCGGGTCTGCGGCGGCCCGCCGAGCGCCGAGGCGACGGCGGGCCAGATCCAGGACCGGATCAAGAAGGTCCAGGAGTGGGCCACCCGCATGACGTGAGGCTCCTCGCGGTCCTCGCGTGACCGCAGTGCGCGCGGCCCGGTACCCGCGGGAAACACCGTCGGTACCCGGCCGCAGTCAGGGGGGCCGCCCCACGGAGTCACCATTTTCACATACGGCACCGCGGCGGGCACCATACCCTCCCCCGCCCAGCCCA
>NZ_JBHWZJ010000512.1:0-4050 GCF_042728415.1 Streptomyces sp. NPDC060198
CTTCTCGTGTTCCGGCCGTCAGCGCACGTCGACGAAGTCGCCCGCCGCCGTGGCCGGCGGGGTCGACGCGGTACCGGCGAAGGAGTAGCGCCAGAACCCGTCGACCGAGGCCGTCACCGTGGTCTTGAGGTTCCCGACGCCGTCCGTGTTCACGGTCTTCACCGTGGTGTACGTCGTCGTCCCGTTCTTGCGGAACTGGAGCCGGACCGGCTGGGTGGCGTAGCCGTGGTAACCGCCCGTCTCCCAGTTGGCGCGGGAGAGCTTGCCGGTGACCGTGATCGTCTTGCCCTTCGCCACGGGTTCCGGCGCTGCGTCGGTGGTCTGGGCCGAGTCGCGCTGGATCGGCACCGACGCGGCGGCGTGCAGATCGGTGAGGCTGCTGCCGTCCGCCGACTCCGCCCAGGCCGCGATCTTCCAGCCGCCGGCCAGCGCGTTGAGACCGAGGGTCCAACGGGGGGAGACGTAGGCGAAGTGGGTTTCGCACGAGGACGTGGTCGCGCTGACCTCGGTGCAGGTCGCCGGCCAGGTACCGTAGAGCACCCCGTCCGGGGCGTCGTACGAGCCGTGGTACAGGTACATGTCGCCGCCTGCGATGCCCGCCGGATCCGTGGCGGTGAACGTCGCCTTGAACTCCTGCAGCGGCTGGTCGGACAACTCGACGGCTTTGCCGCCGTTGACGACGACCTTCGAGATCCGGGTGGATCCGACCGTCTCGTCCCCCTGGGCGCCCGGTCCCGCGAAGGCGCGCTCGATGGTGCGGCGCAGGCTGTCGCCCTGGTCGTCGGTGGCGGTGACGCGCAGCGAGACGAAGGCCGCGGTGGCGGGAACCGTCAGGGACGCGGTGGCGCCGGTGAGCGGCAGAGAGGTCCATGACGAGCCGCCGTCGACGGAGTACTCGATGCCGGTGACGGATGCCTCCGCCGAGGGCGCGAGGGTGTCGGCGGTGGCGGTGACGGTCACCGGGGTGGCGGTGGCGGCCCGGTTCGACGCGTTGAGCCCGGTGAGTTTCACCCGGGTACCGACCAGCGGCAGCGCGGTCGCCCGGGACGTGGTGCCGGACGTGAACGTCCACTCGTTGCGCACCGTCGTGGACAGCTTCCGGTACGGCACGCGGTGGTCGACCGTCTGCTCCAGGGTGTACGTGCCGGAGCCGGACGGGAGCTGGGCCACCAGAGGGTGGTTGACCTGTGCGTCCACGGCCTGGGCGTAGGTCACGCCGCCGCGTGTCAGACGGTAGGAGACCGCCGACCGGTTGTCGGCCCCGTAGTGCCCGTCGGCGTCGCCGAGACCGCCGGATTCGTTCAGGGTGACGGTGTTGCCACTGCGCTGTGAGGCCCAGCCCTGGATCCGGACCGGTTGCAGCGGCGCCGCCCCGAGGGTCTCCCCCGGCGTGGTGCCGGCGGCCAGGGTGCGGTCCGGGAGCTGCAGGGAGTAGTCCCCGGTCCCGTAGGCGAGGAATCTGCTGTAGGAGACGCCGGGCGTGACGTACTCGGTGACCGAGCCGCCCACGGGCACGGCCGAGTCCACGTAGACGCCGGTCCATTCACCGAAATTCGGGACCGTCTGCAGGATGGCGGTGGTCCGGGTGCCCGGAGCATTGACGCGGGTGACCGACTTCGCGAGCGAGGCCTGCTTCACCGACGCGACCGGAGCGGCGGGCACCGTGTTGGTGTAGGTGTACGTGAGGTCGTAGCGGAAGGGGCTCGGGGTGCTCGCCGTGCTGCCCTTGCGGGTGAGCACGTCGTGGATCCGCAGCGCCGCGCCGGTCTGCGAGAACGGCGTGACGTACACCTTGCCCGCGCCCGCCCCGGCGAATCCGGCGAGGCCGTTCCCGGGCACCGAGATCCACACGGCGGAGGCCTCACGGGCGGCCGTCGTGTCGTCGACCTTGATGCCCGTCTCCTTCGCCGCGCGCTCGTCGAAGGAGACGGTCGTCGCGGCCGTACCGACCTTGAAGGAGCGGGTCAGGAGGTAGGACGGGCGTTGCCAGTCGCTGTGCAGTGCGACGGAGAAGTAGTCGCCCGGCGGAAGCTTGAGGGACGCGGACGGACCGATCGCGTCGCTGTCGACGGCGTAGGACGTCCAGGTCTTGCTGTTCCAGACGTAGAAGATCTTGGACGTCACATCGGCGTTGGTGATGTTCAGCTTCACCGTGTACGTGGCCGCCGCCTGCGCGGCGGACATGGCCGCCCTGGCGGTCGGGACGGCCAGCCTGGTGGGCCGCACCTGCTGCGGCAGCGCGGTCGGACGCACTTCGAGTGCGCCGTTCGCCGAGCCGAAGGCGTAGGTGCCGGTGGAATCGGCCGTGCCGCTGTCCGTGATGCGCACATCACCGTCGACGAGGCTGACCCGCTCGCCGTCGCCGAGGGAGACGCTGCCCGGCGTGGCCGCCGCGGCCCCCTGGGCGGACGGCGCCAGGGACATCGCCACGGGTCGCGCGTCATGGCCCGTGGCCGGTCCCGGAGCCAGCAGGATTCCCCCCACCACCGCGGTGCACAGGCCCGCACCGATCGATCTTCGTACGTTCCACTTTCCGGTCCCGGACATCGAATCCGCCCTCCCCATGGTTCTTCGCGCAACACCCCGAATGATTGGAGGGTGTTGATCGGCGACAGCTTAGACGTCGTCTCATTTGGTGCGTGCGCGTAGGGCTAGTGCCTGTGCTGTGGCACGTATCCGACCTGGCTGCGCCATACTCCACGGGTGACTGCACCGATAGGCCCCGTGATCCTCTTCGATGACGACCATTACATGTACGTCCTGCAGGACCGAGCGTTCGCCGAAGCATGGTGGGAGATGCCCGACGAGTACGCCTGTGGGTTTGATGCTCTGGCCCGACCGTTGCTCATGACGGGTGAGCCGCACAAGGTAGTCCTTGAGCTCAGTGGTGATGAACCTGCCGACGCAGACCTGCGCCGTCTCGTCGCCGACCACTACCAGCGGTTTCTTCATGGGCAGGCGCCGCCGAGAGCCGCCGTTCTTTCAGAGTTCGTGGCGGGGCTGCCTGTCGAGGACTCGTAAAGCGAGGGCCTTCGTTCTGTACCACGCCGGCGAATCAGGGCGTGAGTCCGCGGTAGCGGATGAGGGTGCAGGCGATGCTGGTAAAGGCGAGGAAGCGGTCGGCTTTGCGTTCGTAGCGTCGGTGGAGGCGGCGGCAGCCGGCGAGCCAAGACATGGTGCGTTCGACGGTCCAGCGGTGGCGGCCCAGCCGCTGGGAGGACTCGATTCCCTTGCGGGCGATGCGGTGGGTGATGCCGCGTGCGCGTAACCATCGCCGCAGGTGGGTGTAGTCGTAGCCCTTGTCCGCGTGGAGTTTGCCGGGCTTGCGTCGTCGGCGGCCGCGGCGCGAGCTGATCGGTGGGATGCCCTTCACGAGCGGCATGAGGGCCTGGCTGTCGTGCAGGTTGGCCCCGGAAATGCCGACGGACATGGGCAGACCTGATCGTTCCGTGATCAGGTGGATCTTCGAGCCGTACTTGCCCTGGTCGACAGGATTCGGACCTGTCAGGTCCCCCTTTTCAGGGCCCGCATGTTCACCGAGTCGATCGCGCACCTTGACCAGTCCAGCTCGCCGCGGGCACCGAGTTTGTCGAGGACCAGGCGGTGGAGCTTGGCCCACACCCTGGCCTTCGACCACTCCGAGAACCGCCGGTGGGCGGTCGCTCCGGACGGGCCGAACGACGCCGAAGGCAGCTGCTGCCAGGTACAACCCGACGTGGCCACGAAGACGATCGCTGCCAGCACTTCCCGGTCACCGTGCCGACGCCGACCACCACCCTGCGGCCGCGACGGCGCCTCCGGCACCACCCGCTGGAACAACTCCCACAACTCGTCCGGCACCAGCCGCTCAACGATCCCCGCCATGACTCACAGAATACCGAAGTGCCCACATGAGATGGCTCCTTACGCCGTGTGGTGAAAGTCCCGCCTGTCGGGCGGACGGCGCCACTTTCACGACACGGCCTGGACGGCCGTCCCACGGCGACTTCCGGGGCCATGGGCAGGGAGGGCGGACGGCGACGGACGGACGGCCCGGGAGGGGGAGTGGTC
>NZ_JBHWZJ010000513.1:0-4028 GCF_042728415.1 Streptomyces sp. NPDC060198
CCCCGCATCCGGATCTCCTCCGGCGGGGTGCGCGGCCGACGTGCGTCCCGGCCCCGGCGGAGCGGGCCCGGCGGAGGGAAGCTTGCCGGGGGGCCGAGGCCGTCGGCGCCGGGCCCGTACCGCCCCGGGTCGTAAAGACCGGCGATCCACCGCAGAATGTGGAGGAACCGGACTCTGGTCAGGCTGCGGGGAGGAGATTGCCGTGCGTCCCACCCGTCGCCGCACCTGGGTACTGCTCGTCTCCACGGCAGCCGTCGCCGCGCTCATGGTCCCCGCCGGGATCTACGCCGCCGGGTCGGGCGGAGCCGCCGACTCCGGCACCCGCGCGCCGCGCGCGCCGTCCCCGGAACCCGCCGGTTCCGAGTGCCGCACCACGGTCGAGGGCTCCCTGGTGATCTCCTACTGCCACAATCCGTACCCCTCCCTCGACGTCGTCCGGCTGCACACGGAGTGCGCCCGGTGGTGGGACGTGGACGGCGACGGCGCGGCGGTGGCCGTCGGGCCGGGGCATACGGTCCGGCTGCAGGACCGCTGCTGGAAAGAGGTGGCCGCGGCCTGGGTCACCCACAGCGTGAACGACGGCCGCGGCGCGGACGAGGGCTGATCCCGTTGCCCGCGGGGCGCCCCTCAGCCCCGCTCCGGCGGGCAGTGCAGCGCGTGGCCCCCCGCTTCCTCGGCCGCCGTGCGCGCGTCACCCTCGCGGATCGCCTCGACCAGGCGCCCGTGGTCCATGAGGTTCTCCGGCCGCAGCTCGGGATCCACGTCACCGCGCAGATAGTCGCGCAGGACGTCTCCCAGGTCGGCGTAGATCCCGGTCAGCACGTCGTTGTGTGCGGCGGCCACGATCGCCAGGTGCAAGGTGGCGTCCGCCGCGACGAACGCCTCCGCGTCCCCCGCCGCCCAGCTCTCCTCGCGCCGCGCCATCAGGGCATCCATCTGCTTGAGGTCCCGGTCGGTTCGCCGCCCGGCCGCCAGCCGCGCCGCCGACGACTCCAGTACGGACCGGAGTTCGGCCACGTGGCGCGCATCGGCGGTCGCGAAGCGGCGCTGCATCACCCCGGCCAGCTCGCTGGTGGCCACCACGTACGTCCCCGAGCCCTGGCGGATGTCCAGCAGGCCGTTGTGGGCGAGGGCGCGCACCGCTTCGCGGACCGTGTTGCGGGCCACCCCGAGCTGCTCGACCAGCTCGGGTTCGGTGGGGATGCGCGAGCCGACGGGCCACTCGCCCGAGGTGATCTGGTTCCTCAGCTGGGCAATCACCTGGTCGGCGAGTGCCGAACGCCGGGGGGACGTCAGCGCCATGAGACTCCTTGTTCCGCGTTCCGCAGTGCTCCGCAACGTTCCGCGCCCCGGTGGGCCCGTGAACCTCCCGGTGGCCGGGCGCGGCGAGGCGTGGTCCGGATTCTGTCAGCAGAGCCCGGGGCGTCCGACCCCCGGGAGCCCGTCGCCGGGGCGTCCGAGCCCCGGGAGCACGTCGCCGGGGTGGACAATGAATCATCCCATGATTCTATGATGGCGCCATGCTGGAAGACGTTACCGAGACACCCGGCCCGGCCGCCACGACCCAGGCGCGGGCGACCGGACCGACCGCCCCGAAGCCCGAAAGCCCCACCGAGGGCCCCGCCGCGGGAATCTCCCCGTGGCTGCCGCGCCTGCTCGCCGCCGGTCTCGTCCTGGCCGCGCTCAACCTCCGCCCGGCCATCACCAGCCTGGGCTCCCTCCTCGAGGAGGTGCGCGACGGGCTCCACATGAGCGGCGGAGTCGCCGGCGCCCTCACCTCGGTGCCGCAGCTCTGCTTCGCGGTGTTCGGGATCACCGCCCCACGCCTCGCCCGCAGGTTCGGCCCCGCGACGGTCGTCCTCGCGGGCATGGTCGCGATCGCCGCGGGCCTGCTGATCCGCCCCTTCACCGGCTCCACCGCCGGATTCCTGGTCGCCAGCACGCTCGCGCTGATGGGCATCGCGGTCGGCAACGTCCTGATGCCGGTCATCGTCAAGCGCTGGTTCCCGGACCGCGTCGGACCGATGACGGGCCTCTACTCGATGGCCCTCTCGCTGGGCACCGCCCTGGCGGCGGCGGCCACCGTCCCGGTGACGGACGCGCTCGGGGGCAGCTGGCGGACCGGACTCGCCGTCTGGGCCGCGCTCGGCGTCCTCGCCGTGCTGGTCTGGATCCCGTTGGTGCGCAGGGGCAACGGCACCGCCCCGGAGGGCGCGGGAGCCGGAGCGGCGCCCGCCGGCCCGCAGCCGCTTCCTGCGGGTTTCCGGATCGGCCGCAGCTCGACCGCATGGGCCCTCGCCTGTTTCTTCGGACTCCAGTCCACCGCCGCGTACATCACCATGGGCTGGATGCCGCAGATCTTCCGGGACGCGGGCATCTCGGCGAGCACCGCGGGCGTTCTGCTCGCGGTCACCATGGTCATGGGTGTGCCGCTCGCCTTCGTCATCCCCCGGGTCGCCGCGGGGATGCGTACACAGGGACCCATCGTCCTCTTCCTCGGGATCTGCGGCCTGGCCGGCTATGCGGGCCTCTACCTCGCTCCGGCGGGCGGCGCCTGGGTCTGGGCGGTTCTGCTCGGCGTCTCCAACTGCGCCTTCCCGCTCGCCCTCACCATGATCGGCCTGCGGGCCCGCACCGGCTGGGGCGTCGCCCGGCTCTCGGTGTTCGCCCAGTCCACCGGCTACCTGATCTCGATCCCGGGTCCGCTGCTGGTCGGCGTGCTCAACGAGCACAGCGGCGGCTGGGGACTGCCCATCGCCTTCATGGCGGCGCTGATGGTTCCGCAGATCGTGGCGGGTGTACTCGCCGGACGGGACCGGACGATCGACGGCCGCGGGTGAGATGCGAGACTTGCCCCATGCCAGTGCTCGATCCGAATCCCCAGAACGGCCAGAAGAAGCTTCTCCTCGTCCTCGGGGCCATGCTTCTCATCACTGTGATCATCGGAGTCATCGCCTCGGTCTTCTCCCCCTGACGGTCTTCTCCCTCCGGCACCGGTCGGCGCGTGGACCGCGGCGATGGTGGGGACAGCCCCACCATCCCCTAGGGGGCCAGGTTCAGGGTCGAGTGGGTGGGTCACCGGATGGGCGCGCCGTCCGCTCTTTTGTAGGTTCTGGGTAAAGGAACCCACGACCCCAGGAGGCGGACATGCCGGCCCGTACGAACCCCCGGCGCGCGCGCGGGCCGGCCGCCGGGGCGCCGGTGCGGCTGCCCTGGTGGGCCGTGGCGCTGCCGGTGCTCGCGTTCGCCGCACTGCTGCTCGTGATGGCCGGCCCGGAGCAGGCGCACGCCGCGTCCACCGACCCCGGTTTCGGCCGGTTCGTCGAGCGGGCGCTCGATCAGTTGTCCTACTGAACGGTCGGCCCGGCTACTCCCGGGCCCTCCCCGTCACCCCTGGCGGTCGAGCCCGTCAACACCCTGCGCCCGGGGCCGCGATTCGTGCGAAGCTGAACGACATGAGCGTCGACACACCTCGCAGGATCGTTCTTCTCCGGCACGCGAAGGCGGAATGGTCGCAAGCGTCCGACCACGAGCGACCGCTGGCCGAGCGCGGGCGCAAGGACGCGCCCGTGGCCGGGCGCAAGCTCGCCGGCTCCGGCATCGACTTCGACCTCGCCCTGTGCTCGACCGCCGTCAGGACGCGGGAGACCTGGAAGCTGGCGGTCCACGAGTTCGAGCAGCGCCCCAGGACCGTGTACGAGGAGCGGCTGTACGAAGCCTCACTCGGCGAACTCATCGCCCTCTTCAACGAGACTCCCGACGAGGTGCGCAACCTGCTCGTCATCGGCCACAACCCCGGGATGCACGGCGCGGCGGACGCCCTCGCGGGCTCGGCCGAAGGCGACGCGCTCACCCGGATGACCAGGGACGGGTTCCCGACCGCCGCCTTCGCCGTCCTGGAGTTCCCCGGAACCTGGAAGAGCGTCGAACTCGGAGCCGGCCGGCTCACCGACTACTGGACGCCCATCGACTGACCGGTCCCAGCCGGTCCCACCTCCCCACGACGGGGCCCCGGCACGCCGCACGCG
>NZ_JBHWZJ010000514.1:0-4026 GCF_042728415.1 Streptomyces sp. NPDC060198
GAGTACCTCCCGGCCGGGGCCTCGTGCGGCGCCCGGAGCGGCCCTCCAGGGCCTTGAGGGGCGTTGTGGGACGCGGTGGGCGGGATGTCCCGCCGCGCCGGGGCCCGGACCCGCGACGGTCCGGACTCCGGGAGGTGTGTCAGCCCTGCCAGCTGTGCGGGGCCCGGAAGCCGGGGGTGCGCTCCAGGCGGCGCCATCCGGCCGTGTCACGGCCGCCGCGGACGGGAGTGGGCTGGGCCGCCGCGCGGGCGAGCAGCACGGCGGTGATGGCCGCGAGCTCCTCGGGGGCGGCGTGGCCCTTCTCGACGCGCAGCACGGACTCGGCAGAAGTGACGCTCATGGGATGTCTCCGTCTTCTCGGCAGGGTGTCGTTCCGGTGCGCGGGTACCGCGCGGGCCGACGACTACTGCGGGGGGTTGCCGTGCTTGCGGGACGGCAGGTCGGCGTGCTTGTTCCGGAGCATGGCGAGCGAGGCGATCAGCACCTCGCGGGTCTCGGCCGGGTCGATGACGTCGTCGACCAGCCCGCGCTCCGCCGCGTAGTACGGGTGCATCAGCTCGGCCTTGTACTCCTTGACCATGCGGGTCCGCATGGCCTCGGGGTCCTCGGCCTCGGCGATCTGGCGCCGGAAGATGACGTTGGCGGCACCTTCGGCTCCCATGACCGCGATCTCGTTGGTCGGCCAGGCGTAGGTCAGGTCGGCACCGATGGACTGGCTGTCCATGACGATGTACGCGCCGCCGTATGCCTTGCGCAGGATCAGCGAGATCCTCGGCACGGTGGCGTTGCAGTAGGCGTAGAGCAGTTTGGCGCCGTGCCGGATGATCCCACCGTGCTCCTGGTCCACGCCCGGAAGGAAGCCGGGTACGTCCAGAAGAGTGATGATGGGAATGTTGAAGGCGTCACACATCTGGACGAATCGCGCGGCCTTCTCGGACGCCTCGATGTCCAGCACACCGGCGAGGGACTGCGGCTGGTTGGCGACGATGCCGACGACCTGTCCGTCCAGACGGGCGAGGGCGCAGATGATGTTGCGGGCCCAGCGCTCGTGGATCTCCAGGTAGTCGCCGTCGTCGACGAGCTCCTCGATGACCTTGTGCATGTCGTACGGGCGGTTGCCGTCGGCCGGAACCAGGTCCAGCAGGACGTCGCCGCGGCGGTCCGCCGGGTCGTCGCTCGCCACCGTCGGCGGGTTCTCGCGGTTGTTCGAGGGCAGCATCCCGATGAGGTAGCGGACCTCGGCGATGCAGGTCTCCTCGTCGTCGTACGCGAAGTGCGCCACGCCCGAGGTCTCGGCGTGCACGTCCGCGCCGCCGAGGCCGTTCTGGGTGATCTCCTCGCCGGTGACCGCCTTGACGACGTCCGGGCCGGTGATGAACATCTGCGAGGTCTCGCGGACCATGAAGACGAAGTCGGTGAGGGCGGGGCTGTACGCCGCGCCGCCCGCGCACGGGCCGAGCATCACGCTGATCTGCGGGATGACACCGGACGCCCGGGTGTTGCGCTGGAAGATGCCGCCGTAGCCGGCGAGCGCGCTGACGCCCTCCTGGATACGGGCGCCGGCGCCGTCGTTCAGGGAGACCAGCGGCGCTCCGGCCGAGATGGCCATGTCCATGATCTTGTGGATCTTGGTGGCGTGGGCCTCGCCCAGCGCGCCGCCGAAGATCCGGAAGTCGTGCGCGTAGACGAAGACCGTCCGGCCGTCGACCGTGCCCCAGCCGGTGATGACTCCGTCGGTGTAGGGCTTCTTGGACTCCAGGCCGAAGCCGGTGGCCCGGTGCCGCCTGAGCTGCTCGACCTCCTTGAACGAACCGGCGTCCAAAAGGAGTTCGATGCGCTCGCGGGCGGTCAGCTTGCCCTTGGCGTGCTGCGCCTCGGTCGCCCGGTCGCTCGGGCCGCGCCGCGCCTGCTCACGCAGGGCCAGCAGTTCGGCCACCCGGCCACGCGTGTCGCTCGGCTCACCCGGGATTTCGTCCACAACGGTCATGTACCGACCCTACGAATCCGGCGGCGCAAATACCGCCGTCGAATCCGTACAGTCTCCTGACCGGTTTCCTGGCGAGGGCCGACAGAACCCTCGCACCATGCGTGCGATCCACCATCTGAGACCCACTCCGCGTTATGGGGTTCCCACAAAGAGACGGAAGGGTGTTCCAGGAGGGTCCGGGCGGCGCACAGGGGTCCGAGCCCAAGGGCTGCCCCGCAATTCCTGCGGGTGCGCGACGACAGCCACGGCACTTCGCCGCGTTGTCGGAACGTCCCGCTACATCCAGTATGCGGATGCCCCTCCGCCTTGCGACGCACCGCATCCGACGCCGCGCACCGATCCACCACGAATCGCGGGACAACCCCGGGAGGAACACCACCGTCCGGATGACCAACGGCGACCGCGGCCGCGCCACCCCGGGGCGGCCCACCCACCGGTCGCACCCCCTTCCGGGACGACCGCACTCCCGTCGCGCCTCCTTCCGCGGCGACCACCCGCCCGTCGCACCCTCCCGGCCCGACCACCGGCCCGGCCGGACCGCCCGCTCCTTCACCTCTTGACCGGAACGGCGCGAACCGGGTCGCCCCACGCCCCCGCACGCATCAACGCGCGCGTACCGAAGACGGGTTGTGAAGAAATCCGGATTCTGAGAGCGCTCTCAGTCACACCTATTGACGCCTGTGACGGGTGTGGTGAGAGTGGTCCGCACCACAGCGCGGCCCCCACAGCCGCCCCGCACGGTCCGGCCGTGCTCCCCCCCCCCATGTCATCCACCTTCCGGAGCTCCTCGTGATCTCTCGCCGTAACTTCCTCACCGGCGCGGCCGCCTCTGCCGCGGCGCTCAGCTACCCGGTCTGGGGGAGCGCTCTCTCCCCGCGCGCCTCGGCTGCCGCCGCGACGTGCGAGCTGGCCCTGGTGAACCGTTCACTGCCGGGTTCGGTGCGCGCGTACGTCACCGGCCACGAGCAGGGCACCGACCGCTGGGTACTGCTCCGGGCGGACGGCAGCCTCTACCGGCCGGACTCCCCCTCCGCCGCGCAGACGCCGCTGCCGGTCGACTGTTCGATCCCGCTGAACGCGGCGGGCGGCGACCCGGTGGTGCTGACGCTCCCCCAGATGTACGGCGCCCGGGTGTACTTCGTACGCGACGACACGCTGGACTTCTACCTGAACCCGGGCCCGGCGCTCGTGGAGCCCGCCTTCGCGACCTCGACGGACCCGAACTACGGACGGACCTGGTCCTTCTGCGAGTTCACCTTCAACCCGCAGCAGCTCTACGCGAACATCAGCTACGTCGACCTCGTCACGGCGCTCCCCATCGGGCTCACCCTGGAGGGCGACACCACCCACACCGTCGCCCCGCTGCCGGACGGTGCGGTGCAGCGGATCGCGGACGGGCTGATCGCGCAGGCGGCGGCGGACGGGCAGCCCTGGGACCAGCTGGTCACCCGCGGGTCGGACGGCCAGGTGCTACGGGTCGTCTCCCCTCAGAACCTCATGGCGCCGTACTTCGACCGCCCGGACCAGATGCCCTTCCGGGACCTGTTCACGGCGCAGATCGACCAGGTCTGGGAGAAGTACCGCTCCACCGATCTCCGGATCGACCTGCAGGGCGGCCGGGGCGTGCTGGCCGGCCGGGTCAGCGGGGACGACCTGGTCTTCGACGGCGGCCACACCTTCACCAGGCCGGTGTCCAAGGACGTCTTCACCTGCAACCACGGGCCCTTCACCAACAACCCGGCCGACTCGGACGACAAGAAGGCCCTGCTGGCGCGGCTCGCGGCCGGGTTCAACCGCTCGATCATGCTCAGCCACCCGGACCAGCCGAACGGGACGACCACCGCGGACTACTACCAGGAGGCGGTGACCAACCACTGGTCCCGCATCGTGCACGCCAACAGCCCGATCGGGTACGCCTTCCCCTACGACGACGTACGCCCCGACGGCCAGCCCGACGTCTCGGGCGCCGCCAACGACGGCAACCCCCGGCGCTTCACGGTGAGCGTCGGTTCCTGAACCTCACGACCCCCCACGGCGCG
>NZ_JBHWZJ010000515.1:0-4022 GCF_042728415.1 Streptomyces sp. NPDC060198
GGACGGCGGCGCGGTGGTACCCGGCGTTCGGGTCAGACGCCCGGAGGTACGTGCGACGGGCGGCCACGGCCGCGCGTCAGGGTGTAGCCGAAGACGCCGGCCAGTGCGGCGAGCACCGCTCCGCCGGCGCTCCACAGCCAGCGCTGCGTCCACCAGCCCGAGGACCAGCCGTCCTCCGGCTCACTGCCGGCCACCACGACCGGTTCGTCCGTCGCACCGTCCGTGGGGGAGGCCGACGCGGCGGATCCGGCGGCGGCGCGTACGGCGGAGGACCCGGGCACCAGCGGCTCGGAGAGGGTGCCGTCCACGTCGTGCGCGCTGCCCGCGTCGATCGAGGTGGCCTCCACGCGGGCCCCGATGGGCTGGCCGAGGTCGGTGTCGGGCAGGTCCAGCACGGTGAGGCGCACGTAGTAGCTGCCGGGCAGCGGGTCGTTGGCCCACGGCTCCGACCAGGCGCGCACCGGGCGCAGCACGCAGTCGAGCTCGACCGTCGCCGCGTCGGCCGCCGCCTTGCGGGTCTGGTGGCCGTACATGCACGCCTGACGGCGGCGCAGGCCGTCGTAGACGTCGATCTGCCAGGTGGACGCCCCGTGCCGGAGCGACGCCTCGGGGAGGGTCACGGTGGCCCGTACGGTCGGCCGCTGTCCGGCGTCGGCCGGGAAGACCCAGTAGAGGTAGTCGCCGGTCGAGGCCTGTGCGGTGCCCGCCTGGTCCTGCTGGAGGGCGGTCGCGGTACGGAAGGTGGTGCCGGCCTCGGTGGGACCGGAGTCCGAGCCGTCCTCGCCGGGGCTCGCGGAGGCGGACGGGTCGTCGGCCAGGGCCGGGCCGGCGGAGGAGAACAGGGCGAGACCGGCGACCAGGGCGCCCGCGCTCGCGCGCAGTACCCGGTGGGTGCGGGTGGTCCGGGTACGGAGGGTCGTACGCATCAGTTGGTCCTCCAGACGGCGACGCGCCAGCGCGAGATCCAGCCGAACAGCAGCCCCGCCAGCAGACCGGCGAGCAGCATCAGGCCGAGGAACCACCAGCCACGGCCGAGGCCGAAGGCCGCGGCGTCCGCCGCGTCGTCGGGGGAGTCCACCACGTCGATGGTCAGCTCGACCGGCATGCCGGGGCCGGTCTTCGCGGTAGTGGGCGAGGAGAAGGAGTCGCTGAGCTGGAGGCAGACGGCCTCGGCGGTCTCGGCGTCGTCGTCGTCCGCTTCGGCCTTGGGGTAGCGCAGCCCGGTGGAGATGGCGTCGGTGCGGCCGGTGCCCGACTCGGAGCCACGGACGATCTCCCGCCCGTGCGTGGTGACCGCGCGCAGCAGGACGCCGTAGTCAGGGTTGACGGCCCGGTCGGCCGAGACGCTGACGGAGGCCCGCAGTTCCTGGCCGGGCAGGACGTTCACCCGGTACCAGCGGTGCTCGCCCGGCTTCGCGCGGTCGGTGTACAGCCCGGCGGTGAGCTCGGGGGCCTTGGCGCAGCTCGCGGCGCCCTCGGTCGCCACCGGGGTGACGACGGGTTCGGCGGCCCGGTCCACCAGCTGGGTGACCCGGTGGGACAGGTCCTCCTTGTGCTGGACGGCCGTGTACGTACCACCGGTGGCCTCGGCGATGCAGGTGAGCTGCTGCCGGATCTTCGCATTGGGCACCAGGCCCAGGGTGTCGATCACGAGGTGCACCCCGCGGGCGGCGATGTCGCGCGCCACCTCGCACGGGTCGAGCGGGCCGCAGGTGTCCTCGCCGTCGGTGATCAGGACGATCCGCCGGGTGGACTCACCGCCGTCCAGGTCGTCGGCCGCGCCGAGCAGGGCCGGGCCGATCGGGGTCCAGCCGGTGGGCGAGAGGGTCGCGACGGCCGTCTTCGCCTCGGTGCGGTCCAGCGGGCCGACCGGGTACAGCTGCTTGGTGTCCTTGCAGCCGACCTGCCGGTCGTCGCCCGGGTAGTTCGCACCGAGCGTGCGTATGCCGAGCTGGACCTCCTCGGGTACGGCGTCCAGCACGTCGTTGAACGCCTGCTTGGCCGCGCTCATGCGTGACTCGCCGTCGATGTCACGGGTGCGCATGGACCCGCTGACGTCGAGGACCAGTTCGACCTTGGGCGAGGAGGCGGTGGGGGGTTCGTCGGCGGCGGCCGGCACGGCGGTGCCGATTCCGGCGGCCAGGGTGGCGAGCAGCAGGCCCACCCCGGTCGTCAGCCGTTTGGTTGTGATCATCGCCGGATCCTATTGAACATCGCTTCGCATCCCCAAACCCGCTGCGCGAAAGCGGGTTCGGGGATGCCCGGGGTGATCCGGTCGTGCTCCCGGAGGTGTCGTCAGCCGCCGAGAAGGGGTCCCGAGGCCCGGTCGAGTACCGAACCGATCCGCTCCCAGGCCGCCGTGTCCCGCTCGATTGCGTTGAGTTGACGGTCCGTACCCGCGGTGCCGCTGCGGTTCCACTCCGTGGCGAGGGCGACCGGGTCGCCGCCGCCGGCCGCCGAGGCGGCCAGCGCGGCTGCGCCGAGCGCGACCAACTCGCCGTTGGCGGGCAGCACCAGGGGGCGTCCCGAGAGCCGCCGGACGGTCTCGATCCAGGTGGTGCCCTGGGCGCCGCCGCCGATCAGGCGCAGCGGGCGGGCGGCGACCTCCGGGTCCACCGGGTCGAGCCCGCAGGCGCGGAGCAGTTCGTCCATGGCGTGCAGCACGGTGAACGCCGCGCCTTCGTAGGCGGCGCCCAGGAGTTGCTGCGGGGTGGTGTCGTGCCGCAGGCCGGTGAGCAGCCCGGCGGCGTGCGGCAGGTCGGGGGTGCGCTCGCCGTCGAGGTACGGGAGGAGTACCGCCTCGCCACCGGGTGACGCGTCGTCACGGTGCAGCCCGAGCAGGGCGGCCACCTTGTCCACGGCGAGGGTGCAGTTCAGGGTGCAGGCGAGCGGGAGGTACGTGCCGTCAGCCGCCGCGAAGCCGGCGAGCGCCGGGGAGGCGGGCCGGGTGCGCGATGCGGCGAAGACGGTGCCGGAGGTGCCGAGGCTGAGCACCGGGTGGTCGAGGAGTCCGGCCGCGCCGAGGCCGAGCCCGACGGCTGCGGCCATGTTGTCGCCGGTGCCGGCCGCGACGGCGATGCCGGCGGGCAGGCCGAGCGCCTCGGCCGCCTCGGCGGTCAGCGACCCGGCGCGGGTGCCGCCGGTGGGGGCGACCTCGGGCAGCAGCGCGGCGTCCAGGCCGAGCAGGGCGAGCAGTTCGGGGTCGTAGGCGCCGGTGGCGGTGGAGTACCAGCAGGTGCCGGAGGCGTCGCCCGGGTCGGTCACCGCGACGCCGGTGAGGCGTTCGGTGAGGAAGTCGTGCGGGAGCCGGACGCCCGCGGCGGCGTCCGCGCTCGCCGGATCGTTCTCGCGCAGCCACTGCCACTTGGAGGCGGTCATCGAGGCGACCGGCACCGACCCGGTGCGGGCCGTCCATGCCTCGGGGCCGCCGAGCGCGGCGGTGAGGGCGGTGGCCTGGGGGGCGGAGCGGGTGTCGTTCCAGAGCAGCGCGGGGCGCAGCGGCCGGCCGCTGCGGTCCAGCACCACGAGACCGTGCTGCTGCCCGGCGACCGCGATGCCCGTGACGGCCGAGGCGGGCAGCCCGGCCTCCTTCATTCCGGCGGCCACCGCGTCGCGCAGCGCCTGCCACCACACCTCGGGGTCGCTCTCGCGGGCTCCGCCCTCGCCGAGGACCACGTGCGGGGCGCGGCCCACGGCGAGGATCTCGCCGGTGACGGCATCGGTGACAGCTGCCTTGGTGGACTGGGTGGAACTGTCCACACCGATGACGACCGTGCGCGGCGGCATGGCTACCTCTTCTCGTGCTGCGGGATTTGCTTGCTCGGCTGACAAATTACGTGATCGGACGGGGTGCGAACAGGGGCGCGAAGACTTTTTGGTTCCCGAGGGTTTCGCATCGGGGCCGATGAGTGCCATATTAGTAATGGCACTGAACAAATTGGTCGGTCGGCAGAGCAGCCGTCCGGGCCCGTCGATCAAGAGGCAGACATGTCGGACCGCTTCACTCCCACTTCCGCTGACAA
>NZ_JBHWZJ010000516.1:0-4011 GCF_042728415.1 Streptomyces sp. NPDC060198
ATCTTCCGCCGTGCGATCGCACGCACCGGACGCCGCCGGACCCGCCCTCCGGGCGGACGGCGCCACTTTCGGCACACGCCCTAACACTGCACCGGGTGAAAAAGTACATAAACGTATATTGGGCGACACGACGCCCGTTCGCCCGTTACACGGATTCAGCGCGTGTCGTTGGCAGCATGGCGGGCGTGACCCAAGTGACCGATCGCAGCCCGATGTTGTCCTCCGGACGCGGCAGGGCCGCCGCCCTGGCCTCCGCGCTCCTGCGCGGTTCGATCGCGGCCGGACTCGGTCTCGGCACCCTCACCGTCCTCCTGCTGGGACTCTGGGTCAGCTCGCCGTACTCCGACGCCGGACCCGGCCGGGCGGTGCGCACGGCGGTGGCCCTGTGGCTGCTCTCGCACGGTGCCGAACTCGTCAGGACCGACACCCTCAGCGGTATCCCCGCCCCGGTGGCGACCGTTCCCCTGCTGCTGACGGCGCTCCCCGTGTGGCTGCTGCACCGGGCCGCCCGCGACGCGCTGGACGCGGCGGACCCCGTGGCCCCGGTGGACGCGACGGAGGACCGGCCGCCCTCGGCCGCCGCCGTCTGCTGCGCGGTGATGACCGGCTATCTGCTGGTGGTGGCGGGAGCGGTGGCCTTCGTGCGGTCGGCTCCGCTGCGCGTGGACACGGGGGATTCGGCCACGCTGGCGTTCCCCCTGGTGGCAGTGGTGGCGGGCGCCGCGGCGGCCGGGGTGTGGACGGCGTCCGGCCGGCCGCTGGGCGCCTCCCCTTCCTGGGCGCCCCTGCGGGTCCAGGAGGCGGTGGCCCGCACCCTCTTCCGCGACCGGGCCGAGGCGGCGACCCGGTCGGCGCTGGCGGGGGTCGCGGTGCTGCTCGGCGGCGGCGCGCTGCTCGTCGCGGTGGGGCTCGTTTGGCACAGGGCCGCGACCGAGGAATCGTTCCTGGCGCTCTCCGACGAGGTGTCCGGGCAGGTCGCCGTGGTGCTGCTCGCGATGGCGCTGGTGCCGAACGCGGCAGTGTGGGCGGCGTCGTACGGACTCGGGCCCGGCTTCTCGCTCGGCACGGCGGCGACGGTCGCCCCCCTCGGTTTCCACGGCACCCCCGCCCTGCCCGGGTTCCCGCTCCTGGCGGCCCTGCCGCAACCGGGTCCGGGAACGGCCGTGAACGCGGCGGCCTGCGTGGTCCCCCTGATGGCGGCCGCCGCCGTCGCCTGGTTCACCGTACGGAGGGCGGCCCCGCTGTACGGAGCACGCGAGGATGCCTGGAGCCCGGGGGAGACCGCGCTGGTCACGGGTCTCGCGGCGATCGGCTGCGGCGCCTGCGCGGCAGCTCTCGCCGCCCTCGCGGGCGGGCCGATGGGCACCCGGGCGCTCGCCGAGTTCGGACCGGTCTGGTGGCTCACCGGTGCCGCCGCGGTGATCTGGACCGCCGTCCTCGGAGTACCCCTGGCCCTGCTGATGCGGTCCTGGCGGCTGCGGGAACAGACCTGGGGCTGGCGGGGGGAGGCGGCCGAGACGGTGCGGGGCGCGGGAGTCGTGCGCGCGGTGCCCGAACCCGTGGCGGCGGAGGAGTGGACGGTGCCGCCTGTACGCGCGTTCGGTTCCTGGCGGTCCGAGGCGTCGCCCGGGGATTCGTCCGGGGCCGCTCCCGGGGCGACGCTCCCGAGCCGGGCGGCCGAGGAATCCACCGGAGGAGCCTCTGACGACGCGCGCGCCCGGTGGAAGCCGCGCCTCCCCTGGCGGAAGTCCGGGAAGCCGGATGCCGCGACGCCCGTCAGGGCGTGTCCCGAACGTCCCGCCACTTTCGACGCAGGCCCTGGGCCGTCCGCGTCGCCGGACTCGGTGGAGCCGGCGCCGAAGTCCGTGGACGGGACGCCCGATTCTGTCGGTCCGGAGCTCCGGGCCGACCCGGAGCGTCCGGCCGGGGCACCGGTCGTGCCACCCGTCGCTCCCTCGGCTCCACCCGTCGCTCCCGCCGAACCGGGTTCCGAGCGGTACGACTTCCTGCCGAGGTCGGAGCCCGCGGGCCGTCCCGAGCCGGAGGACCCCCGGCCGACGACGGACGGCGCGACAACCTGAGGCTGCCGCGCCGTCGCGCCGGTCCGGGTCCTGCCGATGTCGCGGTACGGGGCTTGCGGCCGGTGCGGGTCAGCTCGCGGTGCAGGTGACCGTCGGCCAGGTCCAGGTGCCGTTGGTCTGGATCGTCACGCCCCAGTTGTTGCCGCTGCCGTTCGGTTTGGCGACGAGCTGCTGGGCGCTCGGATAGCTGGCCCCGATGTTCCAGGTGGAGAGGACCTTCTCGGGCGAGGGCACGTTCATGGTGACGGTCCAGTTGCTGGAGCCGCTGACCGAGACGTTGAGGTTGTAGCGGTCGCTCCACTTGTCCCCTGCGGAGAGCGTCGCGGTGCAACCACTGCTCCCGCCGCCGGTGCCGCCGCCGCCCGTGCCGCCGCCGCCGGTGCTGCCGCCCGTACCGTCGACCGTGATGTTGGAGCTACCACTGCTCTGGTAGCCCTCGGTGGCGAGCACCATGTAGTGGTTGAACGAACCCAGGGGCATGCCCTTGCCCGCCCAGGCGTCGAAGTGGTTGCCCGTGGTGATGGTGCCGCCGGTCTTCTTGGACTGCCGGACGCTCCAGTACTGCTTGAACGTCTTGTTGTCCCCCTCGATGGACGGGGCGTTGGTCCGGGTCGTCTCGTAGATGTCGTAGGTGCCACCGTCGGTGGTCACCGTGCCCTTGAAGGTGCCGGTGGGCCGGTAGGTGCCCCAGTTGTCGACGACGTAGTACTCGACGAGCGGGTTGGAGGTCCATCCGTAAAGGGCCAGATAGGCGTTTCCGGACGGGTTGAACGTGCCGGTGTAGTTCACGCTCCGGCGTCCGCCGTTGCTCCATCCCTTGCCGGCGACGAAGTTTCCGACATTGCTCCAGTTGGTGCTGTAATTCCCGCCGGAACCGAGGTTCATGGAGACCGATCCGCCACCGTCGGACCAGTACGAGTAGTAATAGCCGTTGTTGGTGCCGGTCTGGTTCGTGTTGATCGTCGTATCGGCGTTGGCGGTGCCCGGCAGGATCAGCGCGGTCACCGCCGCAGCCAGGGCGAAGGCCCGGCCGAGGAGCCGGAAGCGGCCGAGGCCGCGGCTCCTCGAACGAGTGGTGCCTTCCTTCATGAACATGCTTCCTCCTTGTGCGGACTGGCCGGCGGCCAGGTGGCGAGACGCCACCCCGGCTCAAAAATGTCATGGACGCGTCAGGTCCCGAGTCGCGTCGGCGTAGGGGCGACGCGGCGGGCGGGGCGTTCCTGACGCGGCCGGGAGCCGGAGGGGCGGGTCAGTCGTGCGGGTGCCTCAAATCGACGGCCTTTGAGGTCTGTCAGCGACGTCAGTGTTGATTCGGTGCCCTTGGGTGTCAATGGTTTCGGCAGCTATCGCGAAAAACTTTTTCACCCCGGGGAGGGGGCTGGAGTGCATTTGCCCAGCTCAAGGCAGTGTTTATCCAGGATGGTGCGATGGAGGTCGGGGTAATCCTCGGATGTGGGAAGTAATGGGGAGTCGATGAAGGGTGCGGAATTCAAAACTTTTCGAAAGTCTTTCGACCGTGCACGGGTATGTCGAAATGCGTATCCGACGGGTATCCGGGCCGGGGCGACGGCGGGTGTCCGGCGGGGAGCGGCGGGAGGGAGCCAGGGGGCGCCGCAGGTCGTGTGGAGGCGCGCTCGGCCAGGAGGGGCGCCGTGGGAGCGGAGCGGGCGGGGCGCGCGCCTCGGCTCCGCACGGCTGGGGTGGCCGGATTCCACCCTCGCGTGAACGGCCCTCGCCGTGCGGACGGGGACTCGTGCGCACGGGTCCGCCCCGCTGGAGGAGCCCGCCCCGGGTGAACGCCGGCCGTCGGGCGGACGGCCCGCTGCCGAGCGCACGCCCGCCCTCGCACGGGCCCGCTGCCGAGCGCACGCCCGCCCTCGCACGGGCCCGCTCCATGCGAACGGCCCGGCTCCTGGGTCGGGAGCCGGGC